>JAFRWH010000288.1 GCA_017438085.1 Bacillota bacterium | reverse complement strand
TTATGCGGAAGATCCCAGAACGATCGCCCTTCCAAACTCCAATGTAAGAGGCATCGAGATCAATATCACCCATCCCACCAAGACTTATCTTGGAAACAACAACTTCAAGAAGGCTCTGTACTACGCAACAAACAGAGAGGCTCTGGCATCTCTGACCCACTCCATGGCTGCGCCCTACTTCCTGCCTACCACATACATAGTGCCAAGCACAGGCCAGTCCTTAAGAGAAAGACCGGAGTTCCAGGAATACCTGCCTGCTAACAACGGCTTCGATCCCGAACTTGCAAAGCAGCTGTTCAAGAAGGCTCAGGAAGAGACCGGCTTCACCAAGGCGACTCTCGAGATCATGTACAACGAGTCCATTTCCAACCTGAGACTCATCGCAGAGTATCTGCAGTCCAGCTGGACCGAGATCTTCGGCAGTGATGTGATTGAAGTTAAGCCTTTGGCCATGCAGTTCTCTCAGGCCACAACTCTTATGAGAGCGTCCAGAGAAGCTCCCACCGACAAGTGGGATCTGTGCATCGGTTCCTGGAACCTTACTGCTACTGCCTTCTATGCCAACAGAAAATTTGAAAGATACACTTCCACCAACCAGTCCAGATTCTGCTACTATGCAAACGATGTGATCGATAAGTACTATCCTCTCTCTGTAAGCGAAGAGTACAGACTGGATGAGAGTAAATGGCTGGAAGCTGTAAGACTGATGGACAAGTCCGTTATCGATGATGTTACCCAGCTGACCCTCGTACAGGATATGGCTTATCACATCTTCACTGACAGATGCATAAGGCCTTGCAAGACCAGCATCACCAACGAAGGATTCTGCTTCCACCACTTCGACCTTTCCGCTCCTGCAAACTAATAATTTCAGGAAATATCCCAGCGAAATAACCGACAATAAAACGGCCCCTCAAAAGGCCGTTTTATTGTTCCATTATTTGAATGTATCTGTCTCTGATCGGACCCTTACTCCATCAGGAAATCCCTTATCCTTTCTTTGATGTCCGGAGCTTCATCATATATGGCGTGAGCATAAGGCGCAGGATACATCAGGAGGCGGCAGGAAAGCTTTTGAGCGATCTCTATGGATGCTTCAGCTCCGGTCACCTTGTCAGCCCAGGCGCCGATAACAAAAGCCGGACACTTGATCTTATCAAGATCGTCGTAAGTGCTGAAGCCTTCGTTTCCTGCCAGCTGCACTCTGAAGCGCCTCATATCCTCCGGACTGATGCTTTCCGCCACGGAGTCCAGCATGTGGCCGTATTTCTCTATAAACGGGCCGGAATAGACCAGCTGCGCAAAGCTCCTGTATAGGTCTTTTGCGCTCTTGTCTCCGGTCCACTGCTCCCTGGTCTCAAAGCCTATGCGGCTTGCGCGGGAAAGAGTCGAGCAGAGCACCAGCTTCCAGACGAGCCCGGGGTGATTTATAGCTATAAGCTGAGATATCATGCCCCCTTGTGAGACCCCGTAAAGGGCAATATCCTTAAGCCCCAGATGCTCTATAACAGCCGCCGTATCCTCAGCCATCTGTACATTGCTGTAATGATCAGGCATGTTGTTTCTGCGCTCAAAAAGATAGACTCTGAAGTCCTTCGTGAATACGCTGTAGGCTGCAGCTATGGAATCAGCAGCTGTCAGGACGCGCCCAAGGCTCAGTCCGGGTATCACAACAAGAGGCCTGTCGCCTTCGCCGAAGCACACATATTCCATTTCTATATCGCCGCAGATGGCAAGCTTTATTTCCATTTTACTCATTTTCCACCTCGTAAAATCTTATCCAAAGTCCGGTCTCATCCCGCAGTCCCTCGCCGCAGAACTGATTTCTGTGAAGATAAGGGGCAAGGCGCTTTGAATCCGTTATAAATGTAGGTACTGTCCTGAAGGGCTTCGGCTGAGCTCCATCAGTGAACCAGCCGTTGTTTTCAACATAAATATGACATTCGGCCCCATCAGCATCCCTGCCCGTAAGCATATATCTTGCCGACATGTGGCGGACATCGCTCTGATTGGTTATCTGAGTATCCACCCCGCATGGCTCTACTATGCCTTTGAATATGGGACTGTCCACTCTGCCGCTGAAAGGTATCATCTTAACATAGCCAAGCTCGCTGGCAAATTCAACTATGCCCGCAGGGTCTGTTTCAATGAATATCTCCATGATTGCTTCTGCTTTGTGCTTCATGATGCGCTCCTTATTTTGAATCCTTTCTTACATACCATACTGGTATGGCTGCAAGCAGCGCCACGAGAGCCGCCGCCAGGAACATGGCGTAGGGAGGAACGAAATTATCGCCGTTCATGCCCATGGCATCAAGTCCTATCAGCAGAGAGATTATGGGTCCGATTATCATCGGTATCAGAACCATAAAGCACATTCGCACGCCCTGGAAGCGCCCTTCCGTGCCTTCCGGCAGATAGTCCTGAAAAGATGATGTGAAAGCGCCTGTCAGAGACAGTATGCCGCCCATCATCAGCACCCCGCCGCCGTAAAGCACCAGCGTCTTTAAACTGCCCTCTGTGAACTGCAGCGCCCAGAAGGAGAGAATGCCAAGTATCATAATGGCAAGCAGCGGATAGTAGAAATGCTTTCTGCCGCGTTTGTCGAAAAGTATGCCCATGACAGCGGTGAATACCGCAGCGCCTACGATAATGACAGCCATGGGAATCACAAAGCTGTCCCCGAGACCGAGCGTAACTATCAGAAAGTTT
>JAFRWH010000287.1 GCA_017438085.1 Bacillota bacterium | reverse complement strand
TTTCTTCAAGGTGAGCGATACCCACTATGCCGCCACCTGGCTGCTGCACCCCCTGGCTCCCAAGGTACCCGTACCTGAAGGACTGCAGAAGAGAATAGAAAGAATGCTGAGAGAGGAGGCCGAGTTCAATGCCAAAGCAGGACAATAGCGAAAGAGAAGTCATGCTCAACGTAGAGCACCTCAACATGCATTTCACCACAAAAAAGAGGGGCCGCGTCAATACAGTAAGGGCTGTGGACGACGTTAATTTCCAGGTCTTCAAGGGCGAGACCTTCGGTCTGGTAGGCGAATCCGGCTGCGGAAAGACTACCACCGGACGCTGCCTCATCCGCCTCTACAATCCAACCTCCGGCAAGATAGAGCTGGAAGGCGTGGATATCATGGGCAAGATGACCAACGAGAAGCGCAAGTACATAACCGACCGCGCTGCAATGATATTCCAGGATCCTATCGATTCCCTGAACCCGAGAATGACCGTTGCCGAGATCATTGGCGAGGGCTTGAAGGTGCGCGGCATAAAGGATCAGAAGCTCATTGACGAAAAGATCTACGATATACTTGACAAGGTCGGCCTTACAAAGGAACATGCCACCAGATATCCTCATGAATTTTCCGGCGGTCAGCGCCAGAGGATAGGTATAGCAAGGGCTTTGGTCATAAACCCCAAGCTGGTCATAGCAGATGAACCTGTGTCCGCTCTGGACGTATCTGTCCAGGCGCAGGTCATCAATCTGCTGAACGACCTTAAGGACGAAATGGGTCTTACCATACTCTTTATAGCTCATAATCTTTCCGTAGTTAAATACTTTTCCGACAGACTGGGAGTTATGTACAAGGGCAAGCTGGTAGAGGTAAGCTACGCCAGCGACATCTACGAAAGACCAATACATCCCTACACCAAATCTCTTCTTTCGGCTATACCCGAACCCAATCCGCTGAAGGAAAAGCGCAGAGTGCGCCATGCATATGATCCGTCCATGCATGACTACACAACTGAAAAGCCATCCATGGTAGAGATCTATCCGGGACATTTCGTATATGCGTCTCCTTCCGAGATAGACAGAGTGCTCAACGGAGGTGAGATCTGATGATACTTCTTAAAAACTGTGATCTTATATCTATGGGGCCTCTTGGACACGGCAAGTACGATGTCCTTATCGAGGGCTCAAAGATCAAAGATATAGCGCCTCAGATCGATGCGGCCGGAGACGTCCGGCTCATCGACTGTGAGGGTAAGGTTGTGACACCCGGCCTTGTGGAGGCTCACTGCCACCTCGGCGGCGTGTCCGACGGCAGCGGTCACATAAATGAAATAACGGGACCCATTCAGCTGGGTCTGAGGGCATGCGATGCCATCGATCTAGATTCAGACGACTTTAAGAGGGCGCTGCGCCATGGCGTTACATCCATGGCCGTGTGCCCCGGCAGCTCAAATCTGATCGGCGGCACCTATATGACCGTTAAATCCGCAGGCGATTCAAGAGAGATCCGCATCATCAGAGCCGAAAACGGCTACAAGATGGCTCTCGGCGAGAATCCCAAGATGAATTATTCCAAGAGGAATCAGTCTCCGGCCACCCGTATGGGCGCTACGGCTCTCATGAGGGAGCAGTTCTTTAAAGTTAAGAACTACAGGGAAAAATATATGGCTCACGAGGCTGGAGAGGACAATGGCTGGAAGTACGATTTCGGCCTCCATTCCCTGATGATGATCTTCGACGGTACCGTAACCAAGATCCACGCGCACTCTGCAGAGGACATACTCGCAGCTATCCGCATGGCAAAGGAATTCGGTCTGACCATTTCAGTGGACCACTGCACTGCAGGCTGGCAGATCGTAGACGATCTTAAGGAAGCCGGTTTCCGCTACATTTTCGGACCCTCTCTCGGAGGAAAGAGCAAGAACGAGCTGGCTGACAAGAGTCTCGATACTCCTGCCATCATGGAAAAGGCCGGAATACGCTTTGCCATCACTACAGACAGCGGAGTCATTCCCATGGAAGGCATGCTCACTCAGGTGGCAGTTCATGTAAAGCACGGTCTTTCAAGGCCTAAGGCAATGAAGTCTGTCACCATAGATGCGGCCTGGTGCGTCGACATCGACGACCGCGTAGGCAGCGTCGAGATCGGCAAGGATGCGGACATCGTCATCTGGAACATGCATCCTCTGGAGACCATGGCGAAGGCTGAAACTGTCATCATCGACGGCGTGGTACGCCTTGAGAACGGGGAGGTGCTGTAATGCTTATCAAGAACTGCAGACTTTACGATATGGCCGGCCTTCTGGGCGTTTACAGAGATATCCGGATCGAAGGCGGAAAAATAAGTGCTGTAGCTGAAAAGCTCGAACCCGCTGAGGGTGAAGAGGTTTTTGATGCTGCAGGAAGAATCGTGACCCCTGGCCTGGTGGACGCAGGAAACAGCGCCGGCATTTCGGTACAGGTGCATCGTTTCGACCGTCAGGATGCCAACGAGCAGGGAAATCCCATACAGTCGCAGATGAGAGCCCTGGATGCCTTCTACATGTTCGATGAGGGTATAGACCAGATGCGTGAAAGCGGTGTCACATCCATGCTTTCCGGCCCGGGCAGCGACAATCTTATAGGCGGCACTTACGTGGCGGTCAAGACCGCAGGCAAGAGCTTCGGCAGCCGCGTCATTAAGGAAGAGGCAGCCTTCAAGTTCGTTCTGACCAATGCTCCGAGAAAGAATTACGGCGGTAAGCAGAAATCTCCGCAGACCAGAATGGCCACAGGCGCAATGATCAGAGGCGAGCTTTACAAAGCTAAGGCCTATTACGATGCAAAGGCATCCGGAAAGCCTCAGGGCTTCGATCTCAAGCTGGAGAGCCTTGCGAGAGTCTTCGACGGAATGCTCTGCAAATTCTATGCGGTATCCGAGAACGATATACGCCTTGCCGTAAGCATCGCGGAAGAATTCGGACTGAATTACACAGTTGATATGGCGCAGGATGCCTTCATAATGCAGGACTTCCTTGCAGCCCACAAGGTCCGCATCTGCATGGGTTCCCTTTACGGAAACACCGGCGGCCAGGAGTCTGACGAGGGCAAGCTGGACAATGCCGCGAAGCTGAATGACGCAAAGTTCGACTGGTGCATGGAATCCAATCATCCCATGCTCAACGGCCAGGTCATCCAGCCCTACATGTGCCTGCTAAGGAAGTGGGGGCTGGCGCCTGAAAAGATACTGGCAGCCTGGACCATAAAGGCCGCGGAATTCGCCGGGATCGCCGACCGTGTAGGCAGCATTGAAGCCGGAAAGGATGCGGACATACTTGTATGGAGCGGAGATCCTCTGGATTACTACTCCAATATAGATCTGATGCTGATAGACGGTGAAAAGGTTTAAATGATCCATGTAAAGAGGGGAGAGCCCAAAGGCTCTTTCCTCTTGTTTTATTGGCTGAAAACAATTAGAATATTAATGTATGTGTATTATGATTCACTGAAAGGATGTGGTTTTTATGAAATATGTAAACCAGCTGGACTACCCATATATCAAGTACGAAACAGGGACTATGCTAAAGGATGCCCCTTGGGGTAAGACCTCCACTTTCGCTACTTCCGGCTGCGGTCTGGCCAGCGCCATAATGGTCGTGGACAAGCTGACCACAGGTAATGACGATTTCGGCATTCCCGAAGCGCTCCAGCTCTCTTACGATAATCAGGCCAATTTTGAGGGCGGAACCAATTATCTTGTCTATTCTCAGGCTCTTGCAAACAAGTTCGGGTTAAAGCTCAAGCTCAGCAGAAGCATGGATGAGGTGATAGACTGCCTTAAGAACGGCGGCTGCGTAGTGGCAAACGTCGGCGGCGACAGAGTTGAAGAGGATGGCAGCAAGTACACAGGCGTGTTCAGCCACGGCGGACACTACATTTTTGTGGAGTCCCTCTGCGAGGACGGCAGACTGAGCATACTGGATCCTTCTCTTAAGGAAGGCAAGTTCGAGGAGGAAGGCCGTCAGGGCAAGGTTGAAGTAAAGGGCAAATTCTGCTACTGCCAGCCCGAGATACTTATCAAGGACAGCGACAACCGTACCCCCAGCTACTACCTGTTCCGCAGATAAAAAAGGAGTTCAGCTATGAAATATCGCAATCAACACAGATATCCCTACATGATCTACAGGTGCAACACCCAGGATCCCGACTGCGTTGCGGCTCACAATTCCACATTCTATCAGACCGCCTGCGGCCTCTGCGCTGCGGTAATGGTGGCTGACAGACTGCTGGTGGAGCCGGACTTCGATCTGGTGGAGGCTCTGCAGCTTGCTTATGACAGCGGCGCCAATGTGCCTCACTGGGGCACCGAATATCCTCTCTACGCTCCGGCTTTTGCGGAGAAGATGGATCTTCGTCTGAAGATGACCTCCGACATTGAGGATGTAAAGCACTGCCTGCAGACAGGCGGCTGCGTAGTGGCACACTCCGGCGGAGACAGAGAGGAACCGGATGGAAGCAAGTATACCGGTGTATTCACTCACGGCGGACACTATATAGTTGTTATTTCTGTCAGAGAAGATGGCAAGTTCTGCGTTCTGGATCCTTCACAGGAGCCCGATAAATTCGACGAACCCGGAAGAATCGGCAAGGTGGAAGTGAACGGAAACTTCTGCTACTGCGAAGGCGATGTCCTCGTAAAGGACTGCGCCAACAGGACTCCCAGCTTTTACTGCTTCTGGAGAAAGTAATCCGCATAAATCACAGGAGGGATTATAAATGAAAATACTCGTAGTAGGCGGCGTTGCAGGCGGCGCAAGCGCAGCTGCAAGAGCAAGAAGACTTGACGAAAGCGCAGAGATCATCATATTCGAGAGAGGTGAACATGTTTCCTTCTCCAACTGCGCTCTGCCTTATTATGTCGGCGGAGATGTGGAAAGCAGCGAAAAGCTTATCATGATGACTCCCATGGCTTTCAAAAAGCGCTTCAATATTGATGTGCGCACCAGAAGCGAAGTAACAGCCATCAATAAGGATGAAAAGACCCTGACCGTAAAGAATCTGGAGACCGGAGAGGAGTACAAGGAAAGCTACGATAAGCTGATCCTGGCTCCCGGCGCAAGCCCCATCAGACCCAGATCCATCGCAGGCATAGACAGAGAAAACGTTTTCACCATCAGAAATGTAAATGATACCGTAAAGTTCAGGAACTACATGCTGGAGCATGACTGCAAGAACATCGCTGTCATAGGCGGTGGCTTCATCGGCATCGAAATGGCTGAAAACATCAGCAAGAATGGCATCAGCGTATCCCTGATCGAGGGCATGGATCAGGTCCTTGCTCCTCTGGACTACGATATGGTCCAGATGGTCCATAAGGAGCTGGACGATCACGGCATCAAGCTGTATCTTTCCCACATGCTCAAAGAGATAAAGGACGGCGCGGTAGTTGCCAGCAAGGATGGCGTCGATCTTGAGATACCCGCAGATGCAGTTGTTCTCTCCATAGGCGTGGCTGCCGAGACCAAGCTCGTTGCTGATGCAGGGCTTGAGGTATCCAACCGTCGCATAAAAGTAAACGAAAGCTATCAGACCAGCGATCCTGACATCTACGCGGTAGGCGATGCAATTGAAAGCTACGACCGCCTTGCAAGAAAGTACGGCGGACTTGCTCTGGCAGGTCCTGCACAGCGTCAGGCGAGAGCCGCTGCCGGTCACATTTACGGTCAGCCGGTAAACAATAAGGGCTACATCGGAAGCTCCTGCATCAGAGTCTTCGGCCTGAATATAGCGTCCACCGGTCTGAACGAAAAGACTGCTGCAGCTGCAGGCATACCCTGCGAGATCGCCTATGTCATCGGTACAGACAAGGTAGGCATCATGCCCGGAAACAGCACCATCTTCTTCAAGCTGATCTTCGAAATACCCACAGGCCGCATCCTGGGAGCTCAGTGCAT
>JAFRWH010000286.1 GCA_017438085.1 Bacillota bacterium | reverse complement strand
GTGCCGTTCAGATCGCGGACATAGCAAAGGATTACGACATACTCTACTTTGAGGAGCCTAACACCCCCTCTGCTTATACAGCAGAGTATCTGAGAGACCGTATATCCATTCCTCTTGCCGCAGGCGAGCGCATCTACACCCGCTGGCAGTACATTCCTTACCTTGAGAACAGGAGCCTTAGGATAATCCAGCCGGATATCAACAACTGCGGCGGCTACACCGAGACCAAGAAGGTCTGCGACATGGCTCACGCATACGATGTAGGCGTTCAGATCCATGTATGCGGAAGCCCTCTGTCGACGCATATCGCGCTGCAGCTTGAGGCTGTTATCCCCAACTTTGCTATCCACGAGCATCATTCTCTGCTCAGGAACATCAAAACGCCGATCACAAAGTACAACTGGCAGCCTGAACACGGCTGTCTGCCGGTGCCCACAGAGCCGGGCATAGGAAACGAGCTGACACAGACAGCCTGGGATCTGGCCAGCGCCAAAACCACTATAAAATAAAAAAAGTAAAGCGAAAGGGCCTTTGGACGCATATCCAAAGGCCCTTTATTTTCAGGTGCGTCATGTATTCCGGTGCTTTTCGGATGGCTTGGCTGAGGCTACCAGCACTCGAATATTATCTTAGCCACCTCTGCGCGGTTGATGTGTACCAGAGGATCCAGTCTGCCGTCTTTTCCTTCGATTATCTTCCGGGCTGCATGGCTCTGCACGAAGGGCAGGGCCCAGTATGCCACGTCCTCTGCATCGCTGTATGCAGAAAGATCGTCCGGTCCGAACCTGTCGTCCTTCCATATGCGGCCTATGACCGTATACGCCTCCTGCTTTGTTATCTGCCCGAGAGGATCGAAGCGCAGCCTGTCGCCGCTGCCTTTGCCCTCCATTATGCCGAGGGCTGCGGCCGCTTTTACGCTGGGTACTGCCCAGCTGGAGATGGTATCCGTATCTATCCAGGGAAACTCCCTCTCCTCATAGAGGGAAGTATCCACCCCGAGCATGCGTATCATGACCGCCGCAAACTCTTGGCGGGACATGCTCTTGTCCGGTTCGTATATCAGAACGTCGCCCTTCTCCTTGCCGTTGAGTATGCCCATGCGGTTCATGTATTCCACGTACCCGGTTGCCCAGTGGTCTTCGGGCATGTCCTCGAAGATGCTTCCGCAGGAAAAGCCGGCGGCCTCGTACTCTATGCTTGCCCGGCGCCAGTTGCCGCCTTCGTCGCCTGCTTCGATTACGATGTGATGCAGCAGAGCGTCATCCGGAAGCTCCGCGCTGAGCTGTCCGCTTTCCTGATCGTAGCTGAAATCTGCTTTTTCGCCATCTATTCTGACATTGATCCTTGCGGGTGAAATACTTCCGTCGATCTCGTCCCATATTTCCGCTGAAAGCGCTGTGTATTCCACCGACCAATCCAGCTCGGGGGCGGTTTTGTCTATGATCACATCCAGGGACGCCGAGCAGGCTCCTGCACTTACGGTGATGGTCCCGCGGGTGCTGAGCTCCTCTGAGGCAGTGAAGATGACCTTCGGGCTGACGGATCCTTCTGACATGGCAGCGGGTGTGACTTCTCCTATGCCACCGTCAACTGTCCAGCTGAAGCTGCCCTGGTCAGCCCGGATCGGGAGGCCTTTGTACTCAACAGATGCCCCGAGCTGAAGCGTTTCCCCGGGCTCCAACCTGACAACGCTGCCCACTGGCTTTCCGTTGCTTCCGAGAATGCTTATGGCATCCGGGGTCCCGATAATGCTGATGTCAGCTGCCGCGCTAAGGCCTCCGCAGCTTACTGTCAGCTCCATCACCTTATCCACGCCCGGATAGCTTATGAAGCGGTCCTCTTCCACATAGCCGCATTCTTCATCGAAGCCGTAGCTCAGCTCGCCCGGCAGTTCGGCGGGATTTAGGTCCTTGTCCGCAGCCCTGACATTCAGGGTGACCACAGAGCCTGCAAGTATATAGTCGTCGGAGCGGTAGAGATAGAGCCTTGCGGCCTCCGAAGGCTCCTGTTTTGTTCCCGCAAACAGAATATAGTTGGCGCAGCGCCTGTTTTCCGTTGGTTTGTTTATGATATTGTCCTTGTCATAGCCGGGCCATACCAGATGGAGCTGGGTGGAGCCGCCGCCGTCGAGATTGATGGCATCCACAGCTCCCAGATCTATCATCCGCTGTGCCAGCTGAGCATAGCTGAGTCCCATCGAATATGCGCTGTTCCGTCCGTCAGCGGTGTAGAGTATGGTCTTGCCATCTTCGGTAACGCCTATGGCGGTGCGGGGCGCTTTTCCAGTCTCTTCGAAGCTTTCGGCAACGCCGTCCTTTACAAGACGGGCGCCTCCGCCCACTGCCTGACGTACATCCTCCCAGCCTTCAGCCACGCTGAAATTGAGATCTATGCTGTCGCCCACCTCAAGACTTCTCAGGACCGGGAGAATCGACTGGTAGGCAGTATCTGTATATACCGAGAGCAGCAGGTGCTCTTCGTCAAGAGAATGATCTTCGTCGGAATCGAAAACCTCTTCAATAGTACCGTAGATGGTGCCGCCCACAGCGGCCTCGCCCTCGTCGATGTGTATCCAGACATTGTAGGTGTCGCCTTTTGCGGCGTTTGAATAGCCGTAATCGGATGAAAAGAGCATCAGTCCGGAGCTTTTTTCCATGGACTTATTGAAGCTCAGATTGCTCAGAAGCCTCCCCTTGTCCACATCGAAAAGACTTATATTCAGCTCCATGCGGCCTATGCGGGCATTTCCCTCAGCATCGAAGGCTATGCATTCCCAGCTGGAGTCTTCGCTGCTTCTTACTATGCCGTCACGCACCACTATGCCCTGGCTGATGCCGTTTTCCACGGTGAAGAAGTCCCCGTTGGTCCCGGCAAGGACCTTCAGGCCTCTCTCGTCCTCTATCTCCAGCACCCTCGCATAGGAAGCGGCTCCCCGGATATCGTTACCGTAGGAGATCACAGGCTGAAGGAAGCTGCCGGGCGTGTAGACATAGTAGTTTTCCGCCAGGAGCGCTCCATCCTCCTCGCTTCTTAGCTGCTGCTGAACCAGGGTGAGCTGTTCGTCCAGCACCCGTTCGTTGCTGCGCTGAAGCTCAAAGCCGGTCGCTTCGGAAGCGAATGAAGGCGCAGGAACAGAAACGCCCGCTATAAGCAGCGCAAGCGCCAGGGATGCTGTCTTTTTCAGTATATTCAGGTAGGGTCTTTTCATGATCTGTTACCCCTTTAAATCACTTTTGATACCGATAATTATACTTGATGTCCGCAAACGAATACAACTGTTTTATAGGGTTTTGAAGGCTGCGGCGATACTGCAGAGGCTTAAGGCTGCCTGCTCTTTTCTTTATCATGCTAATGTGTTAAAATACAGCCGTAAATAGTTGAAGGTGATATTATTCCACCTGAATCGAGGAGACTGACATGAAATACGACAAACTCAACAAATGGATAGGCGAGTGGTACGAAAAATACGGCGCTGAGCTTTTTGAAATGACAAAGGATATCTGGGACCATCCCGAGCTGGGTCTTAAGACCTATCACGCGGCGGAGGCGGCTCTTCAGTTCGCCAGGACCCACGGCTTTCCCGATGCGGTAAAGACCAAGGCGGGCCAGGGCTTTGATTTCTGCGAGACAGGAAATGCTGTCATCGCCGAGTATGGCAGCGGCAAGCCCGTTATAGACATCATTGGAGAGCTGGATGCCCTTCCCGGCCTTGGCAACGGCGCTGTGGATCACAGGGATCCCATTGAAGGGCCCGGCCAGGGCTGCGGTCACAATCTAATAGCAGGCGCCTGCATGGGCGCCGCCTGCGCGCTTCGCTATGCCATGGAAAAGGAAGGCGTAAAGGGCACTCTCAGGATGGTAGAATGTCCGGGCGAGGAGGTAGGCAGAGGCAAAGCGCTGCTGGCTAAGGACGGCGCATTCAAGGATATGGATCTGGCCATCATGTGGCATCCCGGCAGCGGCGAGTTCAGCACCGAGCCTCAGCATCCCTTATGCGTAATGGCTGCCACCTTTGAGTTCCACGGAAAGTCGGCTCACGCGGCAGGGGCTCCCTGGAACGGACGCAGCGCTCTGGATGCTGTTCAGCTGATGAACATGGGCAGCGAGTTCCTAAGAGAGCACGTAAAGACCGAGTGCCGCTTCCACTATCAGATAACCGATGGCGGCATGGCTCCCAACATAGTTCCCGACTACGCGGCGGTCAAGTATTTCTGCAGAGCGCAGCACAACGATGTGGTCCGGGATCTGTACGACAGAGTGGTGCGCAACGCCGAGGGCGCGGCTCACATGACAGACACAAAGCTTGACGCCAATCTTATATTCATCATTCCCTATTTCTACGAGAACAAGCCTCTTTGCAAGCATCTGGACGCGGTGGCAAGGGTCATACCGGAGATAGAATATACCGAGGAAGAGATCGCCTGGGCTAAGAACCTTACAAAGGACTACACCGGAAGCGATGCTCCCGAAAAGACGGAGGACGTGCTGCCCTTCAGCAAAAAAGAATACGAGGAGTGGGGCATAGGCACCACCTGCACCGACACTGCGGACATCTCCTATTTCTGTCCCACCGCCCACATTCACGGCGGCGGCGTGGTAAAGGCGGCTCCCGGTCACCACTGGACAGTCACAGCCTGCTCCGGCACCACCGTGGGCATGAAGGCCATGGAGAGAGCCTCCAAGGTGCTCGCTCAGGGCGCGCTGGAAGCCTTTGATGATCAGAAGCTGATAGACGAGTGCTGGGACTACTACAGGAGCCTGAACATTCCCGACTACGACAAGGTCTACGATCTGCCAATTCACGACATTCAGAAGGCCTAAATCAGCGGCTTCAGCAAGGCTCTGCTGTTTTGAAGAAAGCTCCGTGTGTAAGCGGAGTTTTCTTTTTGCGTATATGTGATAAAATATACAAAAACCGATATTTATCGGCAGAATAAACGGTGATAGCATGAGCAAATATCAGGAAATAAAAAAGGAATACGAAGATCTTTACTCTCTGGTGGCTAAAAATCTGCCGGGAGCGGATAAAAAGGCTTTTGAAGGCTTCTATTTTGACGCTGTGACCAAGGTCTGGAGCGGTAACGAGCTCTATTCTCCGGACTACAAAGCGCTTATCGACAGTGTTTGCAGCGAAAAGTACAGCGAAGCTGCTATAAGAGGGGCTATGACAGGCTACAGGACGCTGAATGTCATGTTTGCCGTCCCTGCATTTTTCAGCGCCTTCGTTGGAAATGTGCGCAAGTCCAAGCCGGACCTCGTGTACCGCTTCCTGCAAAAGCTCAACGACCTTCTGGTGGCGTCGGCCATGATCAACGGAGACTTCACCATTCCCGAGGCCAACAATATTCTTGACATAGTGGAGCGCTTCAGAGCGGATGCGTACATAGAGGGCGTGCAGATATCCAAGGCCTTCAACAATTTCGGCAAGGTAACGGATACCAAAGATGCCAGCTATGTAGCAAGCCCGGCTCCGGCTGATCCCGATACTGCAGAAGAAGATGACGACGAGAGCTTTGAGAGTCTGATGGCGGAGCTTGACAGCCTGGTGGGTCTGGAACGTGTTAAACAGGATGTCCACAGCCTGATGAATTTCATAAAAGTTTCGAATATACGCAAAGAGAGGGGCATGACGGTCCCTGCGGTTTCCTATCACCTGGTGTTTACAGGCAATCCAGGCACAGGCAAGACCACCGTGGCAAGGCTGGTGGGCAAGCTTTATCACAAGATGGGGCTGCTTCCCAAAGGCCAGCTGGTGGAGTGCGAAAAGAGTTCCCTTGTGGCCGGATATCTTGGTCAGACTGCTATCAAGACTCAGGCTATCATAGAAAAGGCTCTCGGAGGCGTGCTCTTCATAGACGAGGCCTATTCTCTGACTGACGATGAGAGGGATTTCTTCGGCCGGGAGGCTGTGGAAACCATACTTAAGGCAATGGAGGACCACAGAGACGAGCTTATCGTGATCGTAGCAGGCTATACGGAGTTGATGCACGAGTTTATTGACTCAAATCCGGGCCTTCAGTCCCGCTTCAACAAGTATTTTGAGTTCCCTGACTACACCGGAGAGGAACTTCTGGCCATTTTCCGGCGCTTCTGCAGCAAAAATGGATATAAACTGGACGCATCTGCTGAAAACCAGCTGCTCGGGACCTTCGATCTGCTCTATGAAGAGCGGGACGACCACTTCGGCAACGCCAGAGCTGCCAGAAACATCTTCGAAAAGGCCATCCACGCCCAGGCGGACCGTCTGGCTGCCCTGGAGGGAGAGCTCAGCGACAGCGAACTGGAACTGATCAACGCCGAGGACATAAAGCTGGCTCTGAAGGATATATAAGCGCAAGGACGGGATAAAAGCCATGAAATACGCATTTGTAAACGGAATAATACTGGACGGAAGCAGAGATATGAAGCCTCTGTCCGGGAAGGCAGTCATCACAGAGGGAGAAAAGATCGAGGCCATAGCTGATGCGGCTGATCTGCCGGAGGATTGCAAGATCATAGACCTTGGGGGCAAATACCTGCTGCCAGGGCTCATCAACATGCATGTCCACATTCCCGCCTCCGGCAAACCCAAGAAGGGCAAGACAGATTATGCAAAGCTGGCAAAGCTGATGCAGATGGGTCCTGTAAAGCTCTACGTAAAGGACATGATGTCCAGATTGGTGATGGACCAGCTGCTTTCCGGAACCACCACTATAAGAGCCGTGGGCGGAGCGCAGAGCTTTGATACGAATCTGAGGAACGAGATAAACAGCGGAAAGAAGGATGGTCCAAGGATACTCGCCTGCGACTATGCGGTGTCAGTCCCCGGCGGCCATATGACCGGCTCAGTGGCTCTTCCCGCCGGCAGCCCCGACGAGGCTGCGGTAATGGTCTACGAGCTTTCAAAGCACAATGTGGACTGGATAAAGCTGATGATAACTGGCGGCGTTCTGGATGCGGAGATCCCGGGAGAGCCGGGAGTTCTTAAGATGCCTGCGGAATACATAAAGGCGGCCTGCGATCGGGCTCATGAGCTTGGCTACAAGGTCGCGGCTCATGTGGAAGGCACCGAAGGCCTTGAACTGGCGCTTGAATACGGCGTGGACAGCATTGAGCACGGCGGAAAGCCCTCTGAAAAGAGCCGGGCGCTGTTTAAGGAAAAGGATGCGGCGCTGATCGCCACCCTTTCGCCTGCAATGCCCTTTGCTGTTATGGATCCTGCTGTCTCAGGTGCTGACGAGATCGGCCAGATCAACGGCAAGGCTCTCATGAACAACATGATAGAATGCATCAAAGCCTGCATTGAGGACGGTATACGCGTAGGACTAGGCACCGATACGGGCTGCCCCTTCGTGACTCACTACGATATGTGGCGTGAGCTCTGGTATTTCAACAAGTACATCGGGGCATCGCCGGCGGAATGCATATGGCGCGCCACGAAGCTGAACGCTGAGATCGCAGGCATTGGGGACATTACAGGAAGCATAGAGGCGGGCAAGTGCGCGGATATGATGATAGTGGAAAAGGATCCTCTGGAGGATCTTACGGCGCTCAGAAGCGCTGCCATGGTGGTTGCAAGGGGCAAGATATTCCAAGACCCAAGACCCAGGCATATCAAGGCTGTAGACGAAGCGCTGGATGCTCTGATGTAAGGAAATATGTGCTGCAAGTATTACTACACGCCTTACAGCGTGATGAAAACCATAAACGAGCTGGAGCTGCAGGAACGGGAGGATATGATGCTCCCCGAAGGAGAGATCAGTCCCAGCTGCAGTTCTCTGATAATAACCGGCCAGAGCGGCAGGCTCATTCTTGCTGAGGCAAAATGGGGCTTCCCGGGAAAAGGCGGAGGCCTCATCTTCAACGCCCGGTCCGAGACAGCTCTGGCAAAGCCCATGTTCAGCAGCTCGGTGCTGAACCGTCGCTGCGTAGTCCCCGCCGAAAAGTTCTGGGAGTGGGACAGCCTGAAAGAAAAAGTTGAATTTAAAGATCCCGCCGGGGAGCTTATGTACCTGGCGGGATTCTGGAATATCATTGAAAATGTCGCGCGCTTCGTGGTGATGACGGCTGCAGCCAATGCATCGGTCATTTCCGTGCACGACCGCATGCCTCTTATAATAGCGCGCTCCGATGTGCGTCGCTGGCTACTGGATCAGAACGCTTTTCAGTCCCTTATGAGCGCGCAGATGCCGCCTCTTGTCTATTCCAGGCAGCAGGAACAGCTGAGCATGTTTTAGCCCTAATCCTTCATGATGGTCTTCCACTTGCCTGTCCTGTAGCGCCAGGCCAGCAGCAGCATGCGGATAAAGCCTTCCATGAAAATCACGTATTCCACTTCTATAAGGCCTTTGCCGAAGACCCGGATGAGCAGCACGCACCAGAGAGTGCGGACGAACCAGTTGGTTCCTGCGGAAATGTAGAAGTTCACCTTGGTGTCGCCGGCGCCTCTAAGCACACCTGCAAGGCTCCAGGCAAGTACCTGGGGCACCTGCATAAAGGCGGTTATCTGCAGGCAGCGGGAGGCCAGGTCTATTACCGCGGCGTCGGGCGTGAAGATGCGTATTATGGGCTCCGCAAAGAAGTAAAGCCCCGCTCCAGTGAACATCATAGTAACAGTGCCCGCCAGCAGAGTGGTGCGCACAAAGCGCTCCGCAAGCTCGGGCTTTTTTGCGCCCAGGCTCTGGCCTACCAGGGTGGTGATGGCGGTCTGGAAGGCGAAGGCAGGCATAAAGGACATGGATTCTGCGGTCAGGCAGAGGCTGTTTGCAGCAAGGGTGACGGTGCCAAGAGATGCTATGCTGCGGCTCGTGATAACGCCTGAAGAGGACATGAATATCCTCTCCAGCATGGCAGGCAGACTTATGGTAAAGATTTGCTTCACCAGCTCCCAGTCCAGCTTCCAGCCGCTGCGTATATCTATACGGTAAGGACCCTTCTTAAGGAAGGCTACCCAGAGCACGAAAAGTCCTGATGCTGCCATGCCTATGGCGGTGGCAATTGCCGCGCCTACTACGCCCAGCCCTGCGCCCCACATGTGTATGGGCTTTTCGTTTCCGAAAAGATACATGTCCCGCTCGGGATAGATCAGCAGGAAATTGAATACGACGTTGATGAGGTTCATCATGACATTGCCTATCATGGGGGTCTTGGTGTCGCCATATCCTCTGAAGGCGGAATTCAGCACCAGCGCTGTGACCATGAAGAAGCGTCCGATGCAGACCACTTCGTTATAAGCGGAGGCCAGCTGAAGGACATCGGATTCCGCGCCCATCCAGGCGGGTATGGCCTTGTGGAGGCTGAGAGCCAGAGCATTCATGGGGTAGCCGATAAATACCAGAGCCATGATGGCGTGGTGCATGAGCTTTTTCACGAGCTCGGGATTTCCGGCGCCCACAGCCCTTGCCACCAGTGTCGTGATGCCGACGCCCAGAGCCATGACTATGCCGTTCATCATCATGAGCACAGGCTGGCTGATGGAAACTGAAGCGGTGGCAGATGCTCCTAATGAGCCTACCATCGCAGTATCCGCATAGCCTACCAGAGTGGAAAATATCTGCTCAAGAAATACCGGCCAGGCCAGCAGAAAAAGAGTCCTTAAGGGACTCTTTGATTCATCGGTGAGATTTAAACTTGGTTTTGCCATTCCCTTCATCCTTTCGGTTTAACATCAGCTATTATACATGCTAATGCTTGGAAGGGCAAGGCTTGGCGGTGCTTTTATTCCTCCGCGAGAAGGCTTTGGATGTAGCTTCTGAGACAGGTCTTCTGCTGCTCCGGGCTCATGGCTTCAAAGCTTTTCGAGTGCAGCGTGGCGGATATGCCCTGTACCAGCTGGGCTGCGAGAATGTCTGAGGGGATCTTTCCAAAATCGTCCCGGCTCTGCCCCTGCTCCTTCGCTTCTCTCATGGCATCAAGCCTTGCGGCGACAGC
>JAFRWH010000285.1 GCA_017438085.1 Bacillota bacterium | reverse complement strand
GTGCCAGACTTCCCTGTAATAGGCTTCTCCGCTGTCTTCCAGCAGCTCCCTGAGCTTTTTCTGCAGTCCTTTGTCGGACAGGAATGCGGCAACCATGGGAGAGAACTGCCTTGGAGCCAGCGACTGTATCCTGTCGAAGATCCCTTCAGGCTCCGCTGCGTAATTGTCCGCAAGATATACCGCTGCTGCGGTGACGTCTGTCATCTGGCGGTAAGGGGAATCGTTGCGCACATAGGAATCCGGATAGCCGTCGCTGCCATTGTACCAGCTGTGGTGGCCAAGAGCTGCGTCAGCAAAGGCTTCAGTTGAGCTCCTTGCGGCAAGATCGTCGTGGCCGGCTATCGCATGGAGGGTGAAGATCTGGAATTCGTCATCGAAAAGCTCCCTCGTCTGCATGGTGCGGTCCATATTCATTTTGATGCGGCCGAAATCGTGATAAAGCCCGCAGCCTTCAGCGTGATCGATTATCAGAGACAGCTTTTTATCGGGATCTGTGCAGCTGCCGATAAAGGGGATGTCATCGAAGAAATCGGGCTTCTGAGAGAATATGAAGCTGCATATCGCGGCGATCATATCTCCTATGCGCCTTGAACGTATGTAAAGCTGACCCGAAAAACGCTGCATCAGCTTTTCGCTTATCTCCCTGTAGCTTGGCAGTCCGGGGATCTCCAGATATTCGGAGAGGACCAGCCGGACATCATAGAAGAGGTTATTGGAGAAGGCTTCCACCGGCACAGACATCAGGGTCTGCATCATGCCTTCGTAGGCTTCCGCAAGAAAACGGACGTGCTTTGGATCGCTCTGAAGCGCTGCTTTCTGCGCCATGAGCTTCCCGTAATAGATCGGCAGCTGAACGGTCTGGTAAAGCCCGGATTCATCGTATCTGTCGGCCACGGGGCGGGTGATGAGGGACTGGAGACGCTGGAGCGTTGTATTCAGATCCACAAAGCCGCAGCTGTACTCCATCTCGTAGTAAGGCCAGAGCCAGCGTATGTTCGGGTCGCTGTTGTTGACTTCAGGCGTGAAGACCTCGTAGCAGGATTCCATGACTGAAGCCAGCTCCTCCGTGCTGAGATTGCCTCTGCTGAGGATGGTTCTGTTTGAACTCATCTGCTGGTTGGTGCGCCTGAGAAAGGTCTCCCAGGGCAGGCCCGGAGCCAGCTGGCGGTAATAATCGTCCTTTATGATGCGCAGTATGCGGGCCGTTACGGCAATGCGCCGCCTGCGGTCTGCGGTGCAGATGGCCACGTTGGCAAGGGCCCGGATAATATATCCCTTCGTCTCTTCATCCGGGATTTCTGAAAAATACTTGAGATATGAGCCGGCCTCGGTAAAGACCATTTCGTTCTGGTTCAGATAGGTGAGAACGCGGTCCCGGTCTATGCCGTCGAGGACCCGGTTTCTATAATAGAGACCCATACCCAGCTTGTAGAGCTCCTTTATGATGGCGCCGCGGTCCGTGCGGACGCGGTATAAGCGCAGCAGAGCTCCGTGGATGACCACGTAGATGCCGGCATCCAGGTTATTGACCCAGTCCATCAGCTTGTCGCTGAATTCCTCCAGCTCCGCGATGTCCTCGGGCTTTGCGCTGTGGAGCTCGTCCAGAAGGGGAAAGAGATTGGCCTCAAGCAGGTCCATGTTCTCCTGCCTGAGGGCATGGATGCGCTCCTCAGCCTCCCTTTGGGCCTTGTACCAGTTCCCGAAGCCCTCGGCCTTGATGTGGCTGATGTCGCAAAGAACGGAGATCTCGCGGGCGTTTTTAATGTATTGTTCCTGATATGGCTTCAACCCGCTTCCTCCTTTCCTTTAAGCTTTGCGGGACGTCTTCCGGCCGGTCTATCTTATCTGATTCAGTATCTGCATGAACAGATTCAGATCTATGGGTTTTGCTATATGTCCATTCATGCCTGAGCTTTTGGCCTTTGCGATGTCTTCTGCGAAGGTATTTGCGGTCATGGCATATATGGGTACGCGCGCTGCGTCCGGATGGTCGCTGCCGCGGATGCGCCTGGCCGCTTCATAGCCATCCATGACAGGCATCTGTATATCCATCAGTATCAGATGGTAGTAGCCCTTGGGGGAGGCGCAGAATTTTTCAACTGCAATGGAACCGTCCTCTGCCGTATCCACGGCTGCCTTGGTGCTACCGAGCAGCTCGCAGGCGATCTCCCGGTTGATGAAATTATCCTCCACAAGAAGTATGTGCTTTCCTTCGAGCTCCGGGGCTGAGCCCATGCTGTCGTGTCCGCCTGAGGTCTGCAGTGTATCTATCAGACCGTTCAGAAGGGAGCTGCGGAAGAAGGGCACGGGTATGAAGGCGGAGATGCCGCTGCGCTCCGCTGTATATTCTATCTCCTCCCAGTTTTGTTCGCCTGCCAGAAGGAGGGCAAGGCCGGGGCTTGAATCATGGAGATAGGACGCCAAATCCAGCACGCTTCCCACATGGCCGACGCTTTTTCCGATGATAGCTGCATCCCAGTGCTCGCCTTTGAATTCAGCATCGGTGAGAGCTGAAATGGCCTCTGTGGATGAGCTGACTATTTCGAAGAAGAGGGGCGTATCAGCAAGATAGCTGCGGTAGCGTTCCACAAGATCTTCATCGCTTTCTATGATCAGTATACGCTTGTCCTGCAGGGCTTCAGCATCGATTTTTTCCTCGGAGCAGCGTAAGGGGATGCGCACAGTTACAAGAGTTCCCTTGCCAGGCTCGCTTTCTATGGATATCTCTCCTCTCATGGCTTCCACCAGCCTCTTTACAATGCTCATGCCAAGGCCTGTGCCTTCGATCCTGGAGATGGTGGAGGAGCTGACCCGTTCAAAGGGTTCGAAAATCCGTTTGAGGAACTCCGGGCTCATGCCTATGCCGTTGTCCCTGCAGCGGAACACGAGGATGCAGCCGGAGCTGTGCTTCTCCTGGCTGACGGAAAACTGTATAAGCCCTCCGGGTTCAGTGTATTTTACGGAGTTGTTGAGTATATTGACCAGTATCTGGCGAATACGAAGGGGGTCTCCGTACAGGGTCTCCTCGAAGATCTCTCCTGTGCTGAAGCGGAACTCGTGATTCTTCTGCTCCGCCTGGGGCTTTATGATTATGAGGGTGTCATGGAGAAGCTCGCCGAGGGAAAAGCAGTCGTCGGCTATGCTCAGACGCCCTGAATTGATCCTGGACATGTCCAGCACGTCATTTATGAGGCTCAGCAGATGGCCGCTGGCCACTTCTATTTTAGAAAGGGCATCGAATACCCGGGCCTTTTCGTCTATATGCTTTTTAGCCAGGGCAGTCATGCCTATGATGGCGTTCATGGGCGTGCGGATGTC
>JAFRWH010000284.1 GCA_017438085.1 Bacillota bacterium | reverse complement strand
TCTCTGCCCATCCGGCTGGCATAGGGTTCGGGCAGCTGGCGGCGCTCGGAGCTTTCAATGCCAAGAGATCCGATGACTTTGCCGTTTTCCTTAAGCTCGAGGGCGAAGGTATGCTTGTGGGCGATAAAGCGGCTGAGTATATCGCGGGACTGTTCGATGCTTTCATGAGGCAGCCAGCCTGCCATCTGGCCTACGCCATCCACAGAGGCATATTCAAAAAAGTCCTGAAGGTCTGATTCTTTCCAGGGCCTGAGAATAAGCCGTTCTGTCTCAAGAACCGTGTTTGTAATATCTATTTTTGCATCCATAGCCGGCCTCTTATCTGCTAAATGCATAGTATTTTCGCTTTAACAATGATTTTAAACATATTAGCACAAGATGCTGCAAAATAAAAGGCCAGTGCAGATGTGGACGGCGTAATATGCCAAGAGGCGGTCCACATGTGTCTGGTTCACGCTTTGCTCGAGTTTGTGCATAGTTCAGACTTTTCCTGGATTGATGCATAGTTCAGGCTTTGCCCGGATCTGTGCATAATAAAACCCCGGAGCATGGAGTTCCGGGGTGATTTTCCTGAGGCTCTTTGGAGTCCTGGGATATTTTGGGGTGGCTCTATTGAGTCCGGAGTTGTTTTTCCTGTAGCTCCGCAGAATTTCGGGATGGTTTTCTCCGTGGCTCTACAGAGTTACCTTCAGGAAGGTCTTCTTGCCCTTCTTGAGGATGAGCTCGCCGTCCCTGAAGCTGTCCTTTGTGATCAGCAGCTTTGTATCGGTGACCTTTTCTCCGTTCATCAGCAGGCCTCCCTGCTCGATGGTGCGGAAACCCTCGCTGTTGGAAGGTACCAGGCCTACCTGCTTCATCAGCGCTACGATGCCAATGCCCTCTTCGGGGATAACGGCCTGCTTTGTGGGGATGTTATCCATGGCGCCCTGTCCGCCGAAGGCTGCTCTTGCAGCTTCCTGAGCCTTGGCTGCCTCTTCTTCTCCGTGGACCAGCTTGGTTACCTCAAAGGCCAGGACCTCCTTGGCGTGGTTGATCTCGGAATCCTTCAGGCTGCCCAGACGCTTGACCTCGTCCATGGGCAGGAAGGTGAGCATTCTCAGGCACTTTTCCACGTCTGCATCGTCCACGTTTCTCCAGTACTGGTAGAAATCATAGGGGCTGCAGCGGTCCGCCCTGAGCCAGAGGGCGCCCTTCTGGGACTTGCCCATCTTGGTGCCGTCAGCCTTGGTGAGCAGGGAGAAGGTCATGCCGTAGTAGTCGTCCTTGCCAAGCAGTCTTCTGGCCAGATCTTTGCCCGCCAGAATGTTGGACCACTGGTCGTTGCCGCCGAACTCGATCTTGCAGTTGTAGTCGCGGGCCTGAACGTAGAAGTCGTAGCCCTGCAGCAGCATGTAGTTGAACTCGTGGAAGGAAAGGCCCTTTTCCATGCGCTGCTTGAAGCACTCCGCGCGGAGCATGTCGTTTACGGAGAAGTGCTTTCCAACGTCTCTCATGAACTCCAGATAGTTCAGGTCGCGCAGCCAGTCCGCGTTGTTTACGCATATAGCCTTACCGGGTTCAGGAGTCTTGTTC
>JAFRWH010000283.1 GCA_017438085.1 Bacillota bacterium | reverse complement strand
GGTGTTCAGGATCTTATTTTTTGAAAGAGTTACAAGAGAGACCAGCGCTCCCAGTACGCTTCCTAAAGCTACGGCAATGAATGCGTATTTCAGGGTTCCGACCATACCTCTTAAAAAGATCGGATAATATGTGGTAAGGACTTCTAACAGCCCGGGACCCAGACCCATTTATTTTCCTCCTTTAAAACCGGGCCGGCGCAATCCTCTTGCGCCGCCCGGACAGTTATGACTTATTCGATAAGTGTGATCGTAAGGCTTACTCCTCGTCGAAGATCAGGATCTGGTCTTCAACATACATCTGCTGCAGGGAGTTTGCCTGAGCCAGGATGTGCTTGCCCTGGAAGTCTGCCAGAGTCTTGTACTGATCCTCGGTTCCTGCGGGAACAATCAGTGTGTGGAAGGATACATCGTCGCTTCCGATATAGCCGTTGGAGAGCTGGAATGCATCTTCACGGTCCTGCTTCCAGCCGAAGCCGGACATTCCCAGGTCTACCTTGCCGGTGTCAACTGCGGTGAGTACTGCGTTGAAATCCATGGTCTCGATCTGCAGCTTTACGCCCAGGCAGTCTGCAAAGTACTTGGCCATCATCATTTCGTTGCCCCATACCACGCCTTCGGTGTCGATCCACTCTGCAGAAGGATAGTCGGGAGAGGTTGCGATGATCAGTGTGCCTCTGTCGAGGATCTGCTTCAGAACGCCGGTGGCATTGGAGAGATCAAGCTTGGGCTTGGGGACCTCCAGATCGGGATCTCTGAGGTAATCATAGTTGTCATCGGGAACTGCATTCTTGAACATTTCGTAGTCGCCTACGATAGCGATCGCTTCTTCATTTTCAGTGCCGGACAGAACTCTGTTGTTGGCTACCCACCAGGTGTAGATGGTGTCGGTCTTGCCGGAGGGCATCTTGCCGGTCTTGGTACCGCAGATGACCTTTATGC
This sequence comes from Bacillota bacterium, assembly GCA_017438085.1. The sequence goes on along the minus strand of JAFRWH010000283.1, from coordinate 2,166 downwards.
ACTGGTTGATGGCATCGATAAGAGCGGTCTCGCCCTTCTTTGCGGCTGCAACGTTACCTTCGTGTACGCCGTACATCTCAAGATCGAAGTTGATGCCTGACATAGCGAACTTGCCTTCTGACTGGTCTACATATCTCTGAGCGGTGGTTCCGTCGAGAGCTACTGCATCGCACTTGCCGGATGCCAGTGAAAGGATAGCCTGATCCAGAGTGGCTACGAGTTCGAGATTAGTCTTGCTGCTTTTCTTTTCGCCGCCGCAGGCCGCAAGACTGAAGAGCATTACTGCTGCTAATACGATTGCGATAAACTTTTTCATTTTCTGTCTCCTTAGATTTATTGAAAGGGTTTTGAATGTTTTTTGAATATGCTGTTATTATACTCACCTATTTTGCATAAACAAGGGTATTTTATGAATAAAATGCAGGTTTTTTAAGATATTTTAAAGAATATTTGCATAAATACAGGCGAATGCTATTTAATATTCACAAGCCGCATAATTACTATCATGTTTTGTGATAGCTGCTCCTCCGGTCACAAAGCTATATATCCGGCATTCTGCATATCATGCTTTGTGAGCCCCGGATTATTACAAAAAAAGAAAAAGCGGATATCTTCTGATATCCGCTTCAGTATACATATTTACAGAGCTGCCTTTGCGATCTCTACCAGCTGGGTGAAACCTGCGGGATCGTGGATAGCCATTTCGGAAAGCATCTTTCTGTTGACATCCACATTAGCCTTCTTCAGACCATTCATCAGTCTGCTGTAGGAGATGTTGTTCATTCTTGCTGCTGCATTGATTCTTGCGATCCAGAGTCTTCTGAACTCTCTCTTGCGGAGCTTTCTGCCCATCTGAGCAGATCTGAGGGATCTCATAACTGCAGGATTTGCAGCCTTGAAGCTCTTGTGCTTGGAACCATAGAAGCCCTTAGCCAGCTTCAGGATCTTATTGTGTCTCTTCTTAGCGCCTACGCCGCCTTTAACTCTTGCCATTCGTCTCTACCTCCTATTTCCCTACGAGAACGCTCTTGATTCTCTTCTGATCAGCACTGGTAAGTATTGTGGACTTACGCAGACCCATCTTTCTCTTGGGAGTCTTCTTGGTAAGGATATGGCTCTTGTATGCCTTATTTCTCTTTACCTTGCCGGTTCCGGTGAGCTTGAATCTCTTCATTGCCCCTCTGTGGGACTTCATCTTGTTCTTTGCCATTTTTAAATCCTTCCTGCATCTATTCTTCAGACTGCTGCGCGTTCTCGGAAGCGCCCTCGCCTTCTGCTGCTGCTTTTTTTGCAGCCTCAGCAGCCAGCCTTGCGGCCTTTGCTTCCTTCTGCTTGTCCTTTTCACTCTTCGGAGCCACTACCATGGACATGTTGCGTCCTTCAAGCACGGGCTGCTTTTCGATATTGCCCAGATCTCTGATCATCTCATAGAAACTGAGCATGGTCTCCTTGCCCTTGTTGGCATAGCCCATCTCTCTGCCGCGGAATCGCATGCTGATCTTGACCTTGTCGCCTCCGGCAAGGAATTTGCCGGCGATCTTAGCCTTGGTCTCAAGATCGTGTTCTTCCGTAAAGATGCCCAGACGGACTTCCTTGACCTCCATGGTCTTCTGTTTCTTTCTGGCATCCTTCTCCTTTTTCTGCTGATCGTAACGGTACTTGCCGTAGTCCATGATCCTGCAGACAGGGGGAGCCGCATTGGGAGAGATATTTACCAGGTCAAGATTGGCCTCGTGAGCCTTGGCCATAGCCTCCTGGATGCTGACGATGCCCAGCTGTTCGCCGTTGGCGTCGATCAGTCGCACTTCTTTGGCACGAATCTCTTCGTTTACTAAAGCTTCTTTACTAATGGTCTTGTCCTCCGAAAAATGAAAAAGACGGTGCGCAAACGCCCGCCCAAAAACTACTCAAAAGGAGTGGTCTTTTATTAGCCTCTTTGTGTTAACTGGAGGCGAGAAGCGGAACTTCTGCTTGATACGCCAAGTAGTATACCGATTCCCGCCCCCTGTGTCAAGGATTATTTATCGATTTTTCTTTTATTTTTCAATGCTTTAGCTAGAAAATCGATAGATTTTCCATGCCGAGATCAATATACCTCGCACTCTGTATGAGGTTAGTGTAAAGATAAGTGTTATCGACCTCTCCGATGTTCTGATGGACCAGCAG
>JAFRWH010000282.1 GCA_017438085.1 Bacillota bacterium | reverse complement strand
TCGCCGTGGTCCAGATGGAGCGCGATGGGGATGTCAGGATTCTCTTCAACAGCAGCCTCCACCAGCTTTATCAGGTAGCGGTGGTTCGCATAAGCTCTTGCGCCCTTGGATACCTGCAGGATAACAGGGCTCTTGAGCTCGCTTGCTGCTTCGGTGATGCCCTGAACTATTTCCATATTGTTTACATTGAAAGCACCTATGGCGTAACCGCCATCGTAAGCCTTTCTGAACATTTCAGTTGTTGTGACAAGTGCCATGTAATGACCTTCCTTTGCTTATTAAAGAGAAACGGTTGATAATACTTAAAACATATTTTACCACAGGCGCCGCGGGTTTGTGTTCCTTTTTATCGTATATATGTAATTCAACTATAACAATTTGTGATGAATGTAATAGCATAGCTTATACCCTCGCAGAATGCTTGACGGTCAATCTCCGGAGTTATAAAATTAATCAATTATTGACTTAAAAAGGAGAAATGGAGTAATTAATGGCAGACAGAGAAAAGCAGGCGCTGGCACGCGATAAGCGCCGGCAGATGATGCTCGAGGATCCGATGATGAGGGTCATACCCAAAGTCGCGATCCCTATGATCATATCATCGCTAATCGACAGTTTTTACAATCTTGCGGATGCGTTTTTCGTAAGTCAGCTGGGAGTAAATGCCACAGCTGCTGTAGCGGTAAACGATTCGCTGATGCACTTTTTAAGAGCCATATCCATGGGCTTTGCAATGGGTGCCGCAAGCTATATCTCAAGACTTATGGGAGCAAAGGAAGACGAAAAGGCCAGCAGGGTAGGTACAAGCACCCTGTTTATAGGCATAGCCTTTTCCCTGTGTTTCGGGCTTACCTGCCTGATGTTCCGCTCCTCGATCGTTGATTTCCTCGGCGCGACGCCTTCGGCAAAGCACTATTCAATGGACTATTCCTTCTGGATCCTGCTGGCAGCGCCCTTTACCACGGCTGAGCTGATACAGAACCAGCTGCTGCGAAGCGAGGGCAGCACGACCTTTGCCATGATAGGCATGGTGTCAGGATGCCTCCTGAACATCGTGCTGGATCCGCTGTTCATCAATGTCTTCGGCTGGGAAGTAGCCGGCGCAGCTGGCGCCACAGCGCTTTCAAAGGTAGTCAGCGCCTGCGTTCTGGCATATCCATTTGTCAGGAAGCATGCAATGCTTGATATAAGCTGGAAGAATTTCAAACCTGATAAAGAGGGTGTTACTGAGGTTGCCCGCATGGGCGTTCCTGCATTCCTTCGCATGAGCCTCATGAGCGTAGGCGGCGTCATCACAAACCGCGTCGCAGGCAGCTTCGATACTGCAGTTCTTTCCGGCATTGCAGTTGCCAACAAGCTCTACAGACTTATCGCTTCCGCCATCATGGGCTTCTCCCAGGGCTTCGGCCCCGTTGCAGGTTTCTGCTGGGGCGCAAAGAAGTACAAGAGAGTCAAGGAAGCTTACTTCACCACTATCAAGATCGGCGCATTCTTCGGTCTTTTACTCGGCACCCTGATGTTCATCTTCTCCAGAAACCTTCTGGCGCTCTTCAATTCCGAAGGAAACGAGATGATGTTCGCAATCGGTTCGCTCAAGATCAGAGCTCTGTGCCTGGTGCTGATACCTCACGAGGTGGTAATGATCACCGCAAACCTGTACCAGTCTCTGGGAAGACCGGTTGGAAATCTGCTGCTGACCATGTCCCGTCAGCTTATCTTCCTCATCCCCATGGTTCTGATTCTGCCCAGACTTTTCGAAGCAATGGGTTACTGGGGCGCTTACGGCGTGGCTTTGGCTCAGGCTTTCTCCGACGGCCTCGGCTTCCTGGTACTGGCTCTGCCTCTGGCTCTGCATATGCTGAAGATCATCAACAGTCTCAACGATGGAGACCCGTCTCCCTTCTCCAGGAAAAAACCTGCATAGGCGGTATCCATGCTGATTATTTAAAGAGTTATCGGTATTTTCAATACCACTTTTTTCTCAAAACGTGATATACTGAATGCTGCAGGGATCTCCTGTATATTCAGTAAACAGAAAAACAGCGGCTGCCTTGCGCCCGCTGTTTTTCATATTTCTATAGTATATTATTTTTTCTTTTCTTTGTCCTTGTCCTTGCCCTTGAGCAGTCTGATTATCTCCCGGAGCTTGTATTGCACTTCCTCTTCCTGCGGATCAAGCCTTGACAGCCTGCTGATGAGGGGATCCTCGTTGTTCAGTCCGAGTATGAAATCCGCTGAAACACCGTAAAGCCTGCAGATTTTCTGCAGCTTATTTACCGAGATGCAGTTCTTTTCCTGCTCCCAGCCTCTGATAGTCTCAACACTTACCCCGAGCTTCGCAGCGAGAACTGCCTGTGTATCTTTATTGTCCTTTCTGATGTCAGCCAGCCTTTCCCCGATCTGCATATCGTTACCTCCAGATTACTCCTGAGATTATATTTTGAACAGCAAGAGCAATTGAAAAAATGGTATTCAAATCAGTGATTGCGGATAAAAGTGGTATGTATATTACCACACGAAAGTCGATTTAGCAATTCAGAGCGCGAAAGAGAATATCGTGCGGTCAGAACTCAGCAGTTCCACATAGATTATTCACAGGAAACACACATAAAACAGTTGACAAAACGCCTTCCGGCTCCTATATTATATGTAGTTGTTAGCACTCGTGCTTATAGAGTGCTAACAAGAAAACAGCTGAGGAAAGGGGGCTGAATGCATGGAACTGAATGAAAGAAAGCTTCAGATACTTCAGGCTATCGTGGCGGACTTCATCTCATCCGCAGAACCTGTGGGAAGCAGGACTTTGTCGAAGAAATACGATATGGGACTCAGCCCGGCTACCATCAGAAACGAGATGAGCGACCTGGAAGAGATGGGTTACCTTACTCATCCTCACACTTCAGCAGGGCGTATACCCTCGGCTAAAGCTTACAGGCTTTATGTCGACCAGCTGATGCAGACCAGGGATCTGCCCCAGGCTTACAAGGATCAGATATCACAGAAGCTGGACAAGTACACCGATGAGCTGGATACTCTGATGCAGCGCACCGCAGGAGTGCTTTCGGAGATCACGAATCTTATCTCCTTCGCGCTCACGCCCAGCGGCGGCGGCAGCGCTCTTAAATATGTAAATGTCCTTCCGGTGGACGAGGGCACCGTGGTGCTTATGATAGTCACAGAAGACGGCAAGATAAGCAAC
>JAFRWH010000281.1 GCA_017438085.1 Bacillota bacterium | reverse complement strand
TATCCGCTGCTCCCGGAGTACGTGGAAACGGATCGAGATGAGAAAGGGCAGATCTATTACATCTATCACGCATATACGGATGAGAAGCCAGGGGAGAAAAACAAGGATATCTACTTCCGTTACGATGAAGTGTTCCACGTTCCGGGGCTAGGCTTTAACGGGCTAGTAGGGTTTTCTCCTATCGCCATGATGAAGAATTCCTTAGGCACCACACTGGCGGTAGAAAAGTATGGCAGTTCTTTCTTTCGAAACGGCGCACAGCCATCCGGAGTACTGGAACATCCGGGTGTGCTGAAGAATCCGGAGAAGATCCGTGAAAACTGGTCTGATGTATACGGCGGTGCCAATAATGCACATAAGGTTGCGGTACTGGAAGAGGGGATGCAGTATAAAGCCATTTCCCTCCCACCGGAAGATAGCCAGTTCCTTTCGACACGCCAGTTTGGTGTAAACGAGATCTGTCGAATCTTCCGTGTACCTCCTCATATGGTGCAGGACCTGGAGCACGCTACGTTTAGTAATATTGAGCACCAGTCGATCGATTTTGTGGTTCATACGCTGACGCCGTGGCTCGTGCGGTTTGAGCAGGCGATCGTGAAGGACTTGCTGCTCCCGGATGAGCAGGAAATCTATTTTCCGAAATTCAACGTGGATGGCCTGCTTCGGGGTGACTATCAGTCCCGGATGCAGGGGTATGCCACGGGCATCAGCAATGGATTTTTATCTCCAAACGATGTTCATCGCCTCGAAAACATGGATCTCATCGCGGCAGAAAAAGGCGGAGATGATTACTACTTAAATGGAGGCTACGTAAAGCTTGAAGATGCCGGAAAGGCAGCAGCTAAGCCCGTTGACAGCACAGCAGATAATAGGAGGAAGAAATGAAGAAGTTTTGGAACTGGATTCATGACGATGGCGGAGGCAGAGTGCTTCGTCTTGAAGGACCAATTGATAACGAGAACTTCTGGGGCGATGAGATCACGCCTGCCATGTTCCGGGAGGATCTCGAAGCAGAAGAGGGGGATGTGACTGTCTGGATCAATTCACCTGGCGGGAACGTTTTTGCGGCAGCAGAGATCTATACAATGCTGAAGGAGTATGCGGGAGTGGTTACAGTACGCATTGCCAGTATTGCAGCATCTGCAGCATCGGTGATTGCGATGGCGGGTGACAAAATACAGATGTCTCCTACAGCGCTTCTCATGATCCATGATCCTTCCACCATTGCGATGGGGAATACGAAAGACATGGAAAAAGCCATTGAGACATTGAATGAGGTAAAGGAAGCTATCGTAAATGCCTACACAGCAAAAACAGGCCTCAGGCATAACAAGGTGGCGGAGCTTATGGAGTCAGAGACTTGGATGAATGCAAAGAAGGCGCTGGACCTTGGTTTCTGCGATGAAATCTTGTATGAGGCAAAGAAACAGGAGGACAAAGAAGATCCAGGACCTGAGGATGAGGAGCTGGAGCTTACGGCACAACTATATTCTTCACGGCAGATGGGAATGGCCATTCTTAATCGGCTGTGTGTAAATAATACTGCGGAAGAAGAACCGCTTGATATAGAACCACCCGTTCCAATAATAGGATTGGATGGAAAAACCGAGGACGGGGCTGTGCCCTATCAGATCCTTGTAAAACAGCTGGAGTTTCTTAGATGAAACCCCGGTATTTTTTATTTATGGAGGAAAGATAAGATGAGTAAGATCATTGAACTTCGTAACAAGCGGAATAACCTCTGGGAGCAGACCAAGGCTTTTCTCGAGGAGCATAGAGATGAAAACGGTCTGGTGGAGGCATCCGCAGTCGAGCAGTACAACAAGATGGCTGCAGACGTGAAGGCGCTGGGTGACGAGATCACTCGCTTAGAAGACCAGATGGAGATGGATGCGAAGCTTTCTGCCGCGACGTCTATGCCGGTGCATGCTGATCCCAAGGTTGGCCAGCGTAAAGCGCCTGTTCGACCGACAGCAACTTCTGAGTATAACGACGCCTTCTGGAACATGATGCGTGGCGTAAACACGATGGAAGTACGTGATGCGCTTTCCGTTGGCGTGAATGAGAATGGTGGCTTTACTGTTCCGGACGAGTTTGAACGTCAGCTGATCCAGGGCCTGGAGGAGAATAACATCTTCCGCACCCTTGCGCATACGATTCACACCAACTCCGGTACGCGTACGATCCCGATCGCGACCGATGCCGGCAGTGCTTCCTGGATTGAGGAAGGTGCGGCTATTCAGGAATCTGATATGAGTTTTGCGCAGGAGACACTTTCTGCTTATAAGCTTGGCTGCATGATCAAGGTGAGCAATGAGCTTTTAAACGACTCTGCGTTCGACATTGCAGCACACATCGCGCATCGTTTTGGTGTTCGCTTCGGTAATGCGGAAGAAGATGCCTTTATCAACGGCACTGGTCCTTCTGCCAATCCGCAGACGACACCCAGCCAGCCGACTGGTATTCTCACAAGCCTTACCCCAAGTGCAGGGAACACTACGGCCAATGCGCAGACCGTACATTTTGATAACATTTATAAGCTGTATTACAGCTTGAAATCTCCATATCGCAGAAAGGCGGCTTTTCTTTGTAATGAGACCCTGCTTTTACAGCTGATGCTCATAAAGGACGGAAACCAGAACTACATTTGGAAGCCGGGTCTGGAGGTCGGCAAGCCGGATACGATCTTAGGTCGTCCGATCTACACCAGTGGCTACATGCCGGCGCTTACCGGTAATGCCACAGCAGACAAGAACAAGAAGGTGCTCCTGTTCGGCGATTTCAGCTACTACTGGATCGCGGACCGTCAGAGCCGTACCTTAAAGAGACTGAACGAGCTCTATGCTGTAACCGATCAGGTCGGCTTCATCGGCACCCAGAGAGTGGATGGCAAGCTGATCCTTCCGGAGGCGATGCAGGTTATGGCTATGGGTAGCGGCACCGCCAGCTCGTAAGAAAGGGGATGAGCAGTCATGGCACTTGTGACGCTTTCGGAGGCCAAGGAATACCTTAAGGTGGAACAGGCGGAGGAAGATGCCATGATCGCCACCTTATTAACTGCATCGGAAAAGCTATGTGCAGATGTGGCGAGGCTCTCAGAAGAACAGTGGGCAGCGGTTGATTCTGATGTCGAGGAGACGGATGAGTTTGCCGCTGCAGAACTTATCCATATCCGGGAAGTGATGAAGATTGCGGTCCTCTATGCAACTGCCCATATGTA
>JAFRWH010000018.1 GCA_017438085.1 Bacillota bacterium | reverse complement strand
TGCATCGTAGCTGGCTCTGTCGGAAAGGTCCCATGCAAGAGGCCTGACCTTTGTCCTGCACTTTTCCTGCAGTTCTTCCAATCTTTCCTTTCTCCTTGCCACAACCCAGAGCTCGTCCAGTTCGAACTCCTTGTCTATGGCATAAACGAATTCCCTGCCCATGCCGGAGGATGCCCCTGTTATAACTGCTATTTTCATATCTTAACCTGCCTTTTCGTTGTTTTCTGTGATGATAGGAGCCTCGAATTCTTTCCAGACCCGTTCTGCCATAAGCCCGTAGCTGAAACGGCCGCCAAACTCAGTCCCAAGAGCTCTTAACTGAAGATTCAGCCTGCCCGGATAGTCCTGCTCCGCCTTTTCTGCGGCAGCGCTCAGCCTCCAGGCCAGTATATCCATGGACCGGGAGAGCCTGATCACGCTGAAAAGCTGCCACAGCTCCCCAAGACTCTTCAGCCGGACCGATGGCTGATGAAAGACCGCCGTATCCTCCGGGAAGCATAACTCTCCAGGCTTAAGATCAGCGCTGCGGAGCTTGTCCTGTCCCGTCCTGTAGTACTCCAGTATCGTGGGCAGTCCCAGCTGACAGGGACCTATGGTCCAGCTGTGGACCGGCCTTCCGAAAACCGCTCCCAAAAGCCCGGTGGCCAGCAGAGCGCCGTATTCTCCGACCCGGAAATACCTCGGCCGGAAATGTCTCTCTATCATGAGCACGGACTGTAAAAAGGAGACTCTGCATCCCCGCAGGGTCTCCTTTTTGCCGCATGCCTCAAAAGCCATTTCCCAGAGCCTTTGGTTTTGTTCCGTCCTTTGGGGAAGCTTAGGCATTTCTCTTCTGCTGCTGAAGGACCTCCTGCAGCAGCATGATCATGTCCATTCTGGGGACCTCGATCTCCTGTATGGGGCCGAGTCCATCCTCTGTGATCAGCTGAGCGCAGAGCTTCCACTGATTGGCGGAATCGTTCAGGAAATAGAATAATGCCTCATCAAGCGCAGCGCAGACGGATGTTTCGAGAAGCTTCGCATCTCCGCCGTTGTTGTATGGGTCGTTTTCTATCATGAAATCGATAAGCGCTTCGTTTTCGTTGTCCTCAAGATATGCAGCCAGCTTCTTCCAGACCAGCTTGTCTTCAGCTGTGGCCAGCTTGATATTATTGATGATCTCTGCCATCGGATTGGATGCATTGCTCATAACAGCTTTCCTTTCTTTTATGAAACTGCAGGACCTTTTCGGGCCTTTTTATACCTTTTACAGTAAAATCTTACCGCAGGGGACAGCGAAAATCAAACGAAACTTGCGTGAACTGCGCTATTCCGCTATTTATGCGCCTCTGCGTACTTTTCACAGGCTTTTCTTATCCATTCAAGCCTGTTGTCGTCTATGTCCGTGGGAACGGTGCAGTCAGCGCCGATCATAATGCCCTGCTGACCGTTTTCATCCAGAATAGCGAAAACAGCCTTCTCCACGGCCTCGCGGCTTCCGGTATAGATGACGCCGGTCTGCTCAAAGCCGCCGAACACCGGCTTTCCTCCGAAGAGCTTCTTGCCGTCCTTAAGGGACATGCCTTCGGCGTGAACAGCCCAGTTGATGGCAGCTGCATCGTAGTCCTTGTAAAGATCCAGGTCGTTTGCAAGTCCCGCATAGCCGCAGATGTGCAGGCAGTTCATGGATGAGAGCTTGTTGTCGGCCGCCATTACCTTCTTCTCGGAGGGTGCGATATATTTGAGATAAGCTTCCTTGGGGAAGTAATTCTTCTGGTTGTTGACGCTGAAATAAATGCCGTCGGCTCCGCATTCTTTAATGTACATCTCGTCCAGAGCGATGACGCTGTCTGCGATCTTGTCCAGAGCTGCCATAACGGACTCGGGATCCTCTTCCAGGTACTCAAGCAGCGGAGGAACCGCGCCGGGAAGGCTCGGGAATTCCATATTCATGGCGGTCTTTAAAATCATGGCAGGAGAAAAGCCTGTCACATAGCGAGGCGCTTCGGAACCCTCATAGAAGGCAAATACCCTATCGGTGAGCTCCCTGCTCTTTTCGAAGAAGGGCGAACCGGGCATTGGCGGCTGAATGCGTCTGAGATCCTCAGCCTTCTCAACGAAGGAGACATCCACCGGCATTATCATCAGGGAATCATTCATGACCTTGATCACATCGGGATCGAAAACTGCCCTGGCGGCTTTGTGGCCGTTCACATTCTTTTCGAAGATCTCGGGGCTCTTAAGACCCTTGAGCCACTCGTTTCTGTCGGTAAAATGATGGAAAATCGCCACAGGAACTCTGTCCACGGGCTCGTTCTTCAGATAGTGCATGAACCTTTCTTTTTTGTCCATATTATATACCTCCTTAATATGTTAATATTTTACCACAAAAGGATTGTATTGAGTATAATTATGACATGAATGATTTCGGAAGCATGCACTACAATGCCATAGGCCCCTGGCTAAAGACCCGCTTCGGACAGAGGATGATAAAACTATCCCTGGACGGCGGTTTTACATGCCCGAACAGAGACGGAAGCAAGGGCTATGGGGGCTGCAGCTTCTGTTCTGAGTCAGGCAGCGGAGACTTTGCCGGAGCATTCAGGGCATCGGATGCTGACCCGGGCTGCGGCGCAGCTTCAATATGCAGCCAGCTGGAAGCCCAGATAAAGCTTCTGTCAAGGAAATGGCCGGAAGCCGGTTATCTGGCATATTTCCAGAATCACACCAATACCTACGCGTCGGTTCAGAAGCTGCGCAGGCTCTGGGATGAAGCCTTGAGCTTCCCGGATGTAAAAGGCCTTGCCATCGCTACCCGCCCCGACTGCCTGGGACCTGAGGTGCTTCAGCTTCTGTCGGAATACAATAAAAAGTGCTTTCTTTGGGTGGAACTGGGGCTTCAGAGTTCAAAAGAAACAAGCGCCGAGGCTTTCAACCGCTGCTACGATAATGATGTCTACAGAGAAGCTGTATGCGCCCTGAGCGATCTTGACATACGCTATGTCACGCATCTGATAATAGGGCTGCCCGGCGAAAGCCGGGAGGATATGCTGGCATCCTTTGATTATGCAGTATCCGGGGCAGGGACCGGTTCTGCCCTGCCTTTTGGCCTTAAGCTTCACATGCTGCACCTTATGGAAGGCACCCGCATGGGGGAAGAATACAAAGAAGATCCATGGCCGCTGCCCACAGCGGAGGAATATGTTAAGCTGCTGGCGGACATGCTTGAGCGATGCCCTCAGGAGATCACCATACACCGTCTTACAGGGGATGCGCCGGGAGCCAGGCTGATCGCCCCGGAATGGACCAGGAACAAGCACGCTGTCCTCAACGCCCTGCAGAGCGAATTCAGACGCCGCGGGAGCTTTCAGGGGAGCAGCCTTATATGAAACAAAGGCTTACAGGATACTGTGTCGATGGTAACCATTACTACTGTAATACGAGCAGACCGTAAAGGAAGAGAGGCTTTAGGGCCAATAGGAGAACCGGCAAGCCGATAATATCGCTTTCGTCTTATATACCGAAATATTCGGAAACAAAAACTGCGCAGGACTTCATATCCTGCGCAGTTTCATTTTTTACTTATTTTTAACTCTTTTTAGTGATAAGCTCCAGACTCTTCAGCTTTAGGAAGTCGAGCCATTCCAGCGGGCTCACATTGATGAAGAAGTTCAGGAGTATTGTGCCCTGGGCATGGTCGTTCAGCCAGTGAAGGCCAAGTCTTGGGGCTGCAAATACGATCACGTAGATTATGAGCATGCCCTCGATCAGTCCGAAAAGCGCTCCGCCCAGGCGGTTGAAGCTCTTGAGTACAGGCAGCTCGAAAACCCTTTCAAGCAGACCCGAGATCAGCTTGACTATGAGTATGCAGACTATAAACAGCAGCAGGAAAAGTACCACTCTGGCAGTGCCGGCGAATACGCTTTTAGCCGCAGCTTCTACCATTGACTGGATGTTTTCCGAGAGGGTCGGGAACAGTCCGCTAAGAGGAGTCGCACCCCCCTCCAGGTTCCCGAGCCCCAAGGCTTCGAGATTCAATTTATTCAATACCCTGTCCTGAAAATGGGGGTACAGCCAGTCGGTGACCGGCGGCGCAAACAGACCTGCAAGCAGCGCAGCAGCTATCAGCGCTATAATCGTTCCTGCAACGTTCACTATGCTTTCCACAAGACCTCTGACGGTTCCTGCAATGACAAATATCAGCAATATACCAAGTATCACAAGATCTATTATCGTGGTAATGCTAAGGGCTCCGATGCTCATAATAAACCTTCTTTCTATTACAGGGGCAGTATCTGATAGTCCCCGGCTTTATGCCATGATCTTTTCGATCATGCCGTCAAGCCAGTTCTCCTCCAGTTCCTCTATGCGTCCCTCATCGCAGAGCTGAGCGATCCTCGGGTCGATGGGCAGTTTGCAGACGGTGTCAACGCCGAACTGCTTTGCCAGCTCATCCACATGGCTCTCGCCGAAGATCCTGTATTCTTTTCCGCAATCCGGGCACTTGAAATAGCTCATATTTTCCACTATGCCGTATACGGGGATCTTCATAAGATTGGCCATTTTCACAGCCTTTGCGACTATCTTGCTGACCATTTCCTGAGGGCTGGTGACCACTACTATGCCGTCTACCGGCAGGGACTGGAACACGGTCAGAGGAACGTCTCCGGTGCCGGGAGGCATGTCAACGTACATGCAGTCTACATCTTCCCAGATAACGTCGGTCCAGAACTGCTTTACGACGCCTGCGATGACCGGGCCTCTCCAGACCACGGGGTCGGTGTCGTTCTCCAGCAGCATATTGAGGGATACCATCTGTATGCCGGTTTTTGTTACTGCGGGATAGATCATGCCCTCTTCATTTGAATATGCCCTTTCATGCACGCCGAAAACGCTGGGCATGGAGGGACCGGTGATGTCAGCGTCGAGAACAGCGGTGCGTTTGCCGCTTCTCTGTGTCTGACTTGCCAGCATGGAGGTGACCAGGGATTTGCCTACGCCGCCCTTGCCGCTGACTACGGCTATGACCTTGCCGACCTTGGAATATTTGTTGAGATCAGCCCTGAACGGGTTACCTGCTGTTCTTGAAGCGCAGTTGGCTGCACAGCTGGCGCAATCGTGATCGCAATTTGATGAATTAACTGCCATTATAGAATCTCCTTTGATATTTTTTTGTTTATCCTGTTGGATGAATATACCACATCCCGCAGCTATTTTCCATAGAAAAAGCTTAATTACCCCTTAGTCCGGATAAGCATTGTCGTCATCTGGGTTGAATGTTTCAAATATGCAGATGCAGCCGTCGGCTTCGAGCTTATCCATATCTGCCTTGCTGCGTACTGTCCAGCTGACTTCCTGCACGCCGAAGGCTTCCTTTGCTCTCTTCAGCCAGTAGCTTGCCCTGTCGGTGTACTGATAAGCCACAAAGTCGGGACAGGACTTCCTGTCCATCCAGAGGTTCTGAAGTATTATCTTCTGATACCAGGGTATATCAGCCTCGGAGCCCCAGAATTTCATGGAAAGCTGGCCTCTGCAGATGTCAGGACGGAGTTTTTTGACGTCCTCCACTGCTCTGGGATCGAAGCTTTCTATGCAGTAGTCGCCCTTATAGCTGTCCAGTCTTTCGCAGACCGCCTTGGCAAGCTCATAATGGTTGCCCTTGTAGGTCTTGAGTTCTATTATCAGCGGCGTGGTCTCTTCGAAAAGTTCCAGAACTTCGTCAAAGAGGGGCACGGGCTCATCTGTGCCCTCAAGACGCAGGTCTGCAAGACCCGCCATATCCAGATCCTCTATTATGCCATCCACGCCTGCGCAGCGCCTGAGCTGGGAATCGTGGAACACTGCCAGAGTGCCGTCCTTAAGCAGGTGCACATCCAGCTCAGCACCCCAGCCGTGCTCTATGGCGCGCCTGAAGGCGGGCAGCGAGTTCTCCGGGATAGAAGGCTTGTAGTGATAGCCTCTGTGAGCAAAGCGATATTTTCTCAGGACATCCCAGGCGGGATGATCCTTCCTGCCGGGAACAAGAAAATCAAATAACATATATATGCCTCCTGCAGACGCAGACGCGCCGCATTAATCGTCCATATCTTCCAGCGCCTCTATGCCCTTCTTTGCGGTGGGCTTGCTGTCGCCATGCTTTACGAAATACATGGTTATAAGCGCGCAGGCCACAAAAATGGTCGCATAGGGGAAGAGCACTGTCATGCCCAGCTTGTCCATAAGGAAGCCGGAAACCATCGGGGTCGCCACCTGAGCCGCCATGCTGGCAGTGTAGTAGTAACCTGTGTACTTGCCCACATCGGCGCCGGAGCACATCTCCACCACCATGGGGAAGGAGTTTACGTTGATGGTCGCCCAGGCTATGCCTGCCAGTACGAATACGAAATTCATAGCCATAGTCGGGCTCTCCGCGGTCATGATGGAGCCCAGGCCGAAGGCTGCTGCCAGCATCACGACGCCCGCCATGATGGTCTTCTTGCGGCCTACCTTGCTGGCGATCATGCCTACCGGGAGGTAGGAAAGTATGGCAGCGCCCTGAGCGATTATCAGGGTCAGGTTGTAGTCTTTATGAAGTATATTGCTTGCGTATACAGAGTACTTGCTGATGACGGCGTTGTAGCCGAAGAACCAGAGCACTATGGAAAGCAGTATAAAGATCAGAGACCTTCTGTGAGCTGCGTCGAGCTTCTGTCCGGCGCCTGCATTGCCGCTGGCTTCATCCTCCTCCAGTATGCCGTAGCGCCTGGAATCCTCCTCCATCTCCTTTACGAATCTCGGCTCTTTGACGGTGAGCATGAAGATGGCAAGGGATACAAGCATTATTGCTGCGATCACCCCGAAATAAACGGTGTAGCTCATCAGGGAGT
>JAFRWH010000280.1 GCA_017438085.1 Bacillota bacterium | reverse complement strand
GGGGCATTGTATCGGAGGATGTTGTGGATACGGTAAAGATCATTCTTTCCGCTGAATCGACCCCAATGGATATAAACTGGAACCGCAGAAACAGGGATAACCTTGAAAAGCTCAAGACCGGAGATATATGTCAGGTTGCCGAAGTGGTTCGCAACTTATTGAGAGTGGACAGGGTCAAAACTCTTTCCACCGGAGAAAAGAAGATGCTTCAGAGCGCTCGTCAGATCCTTGCCAGCGAGATCTCGCTCGTGCAGAACAAGGACGAGTCGGAAGTATTGCTCATGATCGACTCTGCTGTCTGATTCCCGGGCAGCAGGGCTCATTTTACATATATAAAATAATCTTAAACTAAGGAGGTTTACAATTTAATGATCAAAAGGCTATTCCGCTGGATATTCGTGATCCTCGGAATGCTTTGCGGTTATGGAGTGTCAAATTATCTGCTGACCGGTCTGGCTCCCAAGCTGGGCTACGAGTTTGATTTCCGGCTGGTATTGTCGCTGGAGATCGTGGCAGTAATATTATTCGCTATTATTTTTTATCTTTTATACAACACACTCCATAAAGGCGGGGAAAAAGCCGCGCAGACTCTCGAAACCAATCTTTCCAAGATTCCTGTAGGAGAGCTTATCGGCAGCGGCGTAGGCCTGATAGCAGGCCTTTTTGTGGCATTTCTTATCGCCCAGCTTCTCAGCGGGATACAGATACTCAAGAATCTGTACATCGATGTCATAATATCCATATTGCTGTATTTTCTGCTGGGTTCCGTGGGACTCAGCGTGGGAAAGAGATTTTCTGCGGAAACTCTGCGCAATCTCTTTTCAAATCCGGCAATATCCCTCCGCCCGGCTTCAAAGCAGCGAGGCAAGCAGCAAAACGCATCACCGAAAGTTTTTGACACGAGCGTCATTATTGACGGTCGCATTTGTGATGTCCTGAGCACAGGCTTCCTGGAAGGGGACATCGTTATTCCCGAGTTCGTACTGGTAGAGCTGAGACATATT
The DNA here is from genome assembly GCA_017438085.1 of Bacillota bacterium. The sequence goes on along the minus strand of JAFRWH010000280.1, from coordinate 1,720 downwards.
GCAGACTCCGCGGATTCTCTGAAGCGTCAGAGAGGCCGCAGAGGTCTTGACATACTCAACAAGATACAGACCGAATACGGGGTAGCCATCTATGAGACCGATGGCGATAAGGTCCTGGATGAGATCCCTGAAGTGGATGTGAAGCTTATAAAGCTCGCACAGATGCTGAAGGGCAAGGTCGTTACCAACGACTACAATCTGAATAAAGTGGCAAGCATTCAGGGCGTGGAAGTCCTGAACATTAACGAGCTGGCTAACACTCTTAAACCTGTGGTGCTCCCCGGAGAGACCATGCAGGTCTATGTGGTGAAGGAAGGCAAGGAGAACAATCAGGGCGTCGGCTATCTTGAGGACGGCACCATGATAGTAGTGGAGGATGGCAGAAAGCTGATAGGTCAGAACATAGATGCCATCGTTACCAGCGTGCTCCAGACTTCAGCCGGGCGAATGATTTTTGTCAAGGTGCAGAAATGATAGATTATGCTGTGATCATAGCGGCTGCCGGAGCTTCAAGGCGCATGGGCGGATCTACTCCGAAGCAGTATCTTCCTGTGGACGGCATGCCCATGTTTGTAAAGTCCGTGAGGCTGTTTCTCGGCAGCGGAGGCGCAAGGCAGATAATCGTAAGCTGTCCCCCGGGGGACGAGGCTTATGTGTGGAAGCTGCTGGCTAAGGAAGGCCTGCGGCGGGACGACAGAGCGGACGCTCCTTACTGGATAGATGTGGTCCCGGGAGGGCCTGAACGTCAGGATACCGTAAGGCTGGCCCTTGAAGCCGTGGAGCCAAGGCTCAGATATGTGCTGATACACGATGCGGCAAGACCCTATTGTCCTTTCAGCGTTATAAGGGATGTGACGGATGCTCTGGAAAACGGCGCTGAAGCTGTGGTTCCCGGGGTCACACCCAAGAACACCATAAGGACGGCGGAGAAAACGCTGGAAAGGGCAAGCCTCTACGAGGTCCAGACACCTCAGGGCTTTGAAACTGCGGCGCTGAGGAAGGCGCTGGCAAAGGCTGCTGAGGAAGGCTTTATGGGCACCGACGAAGCATCGGTCACCGAAAGAGCCGGTATCGGAACAGTTGTTGTAGCCGGGGACTACGCAAATATAAAAATAACTACCCCGGAGGATCTGCCGAAGGAGAGAAAAAGCATGAGGATAGGTACGGGCTACGATGTGCACCGGCTGGTGGAGGGTCGGCCTCTGATGCTGGGATGCGTCAATGTGCCTTTTGAAAAGGGTCTGCTTGGCCACAGCGATGCTGATGTGCTGGCCCACGCCATTGCGGATGCGCTGCTGGGAGCCGCGGCTCTCGGAGACATAGGAAAGATCTACCCGGACAATTCCCCGGAGACTGAGGGCATGTCCGGCAGCGCGATACTTTCCGGCGTGGCGCAGCTGCTGCGCAAGGCGGGCTTTACTATAGTAAACATTGATGCTACACTGGTGGCTGAAAAACCCAAGGTGGCGCCGTTCACAGCCGATATGAGGTCCGGGATAGCCGCCGCCCTTGGCATCTCTGCGGACAAGGTAAGCGTAAAGGCGACAACGGAGGAAAAGCTTGGCTTTACCGGCGATGGTTCTGCCATGGCAGCCCAGGCGGTCGCACTGATAGAATAAAACACAAATAATAATGTTAATCGCCAATAAGCGATTAAGCATTGAGATATAAGGAGAAATAAACAATGCGTGCATCCAGAATGTTTTTAAGCACCAAGCGG
>JAFRWH010000279.1 GCA_017438085.1 Bacillota bacterium | reverse complement strand
CTGGTCGGTATTAGTGCTGTTGTCGAAGCTTATCAGGTCCGTATTGACCTCAGCATTCAGCTCCTTCATGGAGTTTTCGTCCACGATAGCCTGCACCTGCTCGGGTGTCAGGAAAAGGCCTGCCAGGAACTTCAGCTGGCCGCTTTCCAGCACAGTGGTCACGAACATCTTCTGGGCCGAGGGGAAAGTGTCGGAGCAGATCATCTTGATGGTGATGCCAAGAGCCAGAACCACGGCAAGAAGGAAGGTCAGGATCACAAGCAGGACCTTGCCCAGGCCTCTTCCGAACTTTCTGCCCTTGGAATACTTCTTGTAGCGCTTCGCCCTTCTGTTGGCGGCGTTGGATACATATGTACTTTTTTCGGTATTTGTTTCAGTACTCATTTTACTCCTCCCCCGCTAATATTTCCTGCATTGCAGCCCACTTCCAGGCCGGGTCGTTCTTTCCGTTATCGGTATCATCGAAGTAGATGAAATAGAATCTGTCGTTGATTGGATCCGCCACATCCAGTCCGTTGGCCAGATGCATGTTCTTTTCAAAGCTGATGTCCACGGAGAATACCGTGTCGCTGAGCCGCCTGAAGTTACGGACGCTGTCATTTGTGAATACCGGATTCTTAAGCACGTGCTTGCTGGTGAAGGCTCTGTCTATGCTTGTGGCGTAGGTCTTGGCGTAGCTGTACTGGCTGGTGCCGTTCAGCATGGAAGGCGACAGCTTGGCAAAGCTCAGGTCCTGAGTCAGGAAGAGGCTCCAGTTGTGCGCCACTTCCAGCACATTGACCGCTGAGCTGATCTCTGCAGGGATCTCATCAGTTCCCTTTGAAGCACTGAAATCGTAGCTGTGCAGTCCGGGCTCCATCTCCAATGCCTTACCGTTTCCGTCCTTTACCTCCAGCGGAGCGTCGTCTTTTAAGATGGCTATCTTGTAGCTGGTCAGCATGGGGACATCCTTTGCAAAGTCTCTGAAGCTTGAGATCTCGGGGTTTTCCGAGAGCAGCACGTCCCCTGCTGCGGGCACCCTTCCATCCACGCTGACGCTGTAAGTCTGGGGCACCGTAATGTCCGCAAAGGTCATGGGCAGCTTGGAACCGCCCTCGTAATTTATGCTGTTGCCGTAGTGATCTGCGATCACAAGCTCAGGCTTCTGAATGCTGACCACATCGTAGCGGATCATGCCGCTGGCAAGGGTCTCACCCTGGAAAGGTGTCCCGTTAAGGGTCAGATCAAGAGCAGAGGGAAGGGTCAGACTGTAGTTGTAGACGTCCGGTATGATGCGGGCGCTCTTGACATTGTATCCGATGCTTTCTCCCTCAGGGCTTTTTATCTCCATCTGGGGGTAGAAATACAGGCCCTTGATCTCGTAGTTATTGCTGTTGCCGACGCTGTTCTTAAGCTCATCCTGGCCTATCTCCACACCGTTCAGGCTGGCTGTGAAGCCCTTGGGAAGGCTCAGACTGTAGTCCCTGGCCTCGAATACCGGCTCCACGCTGACGACCTCCCAGTTGCGGTAGCTGAAGATGCCCAGCTTGGTTATGAGATCGCCCACAGATCTGAGCTTTATCTTGCCCAGAGCAAAGCCCTTATACTGAACGTCGAAGAACAGCTCGTCCTCCTCGTGGGGCTGATTGCTCTTGATGCACTCGGCTTCTTCATCGCCCAGCACTCTGAAATAGGTCTTGCCCGGGTTCAGATCCTTTTCGAATCTGCTGTAGCTAAGGCCGTTCAGACCATGCTTTTCGGCGAATTCCGTCTGGGAAGCCTGCTGCAGCAGCTCCTCCATGGCCTGCTGCGCGGCGAGCTCCGGCTGGGCTGCTTCAAATTCCTTCAGTATGCTGCGCACATAAAAGCTCAGGCCCGTGACAGCCAGCGCCAGTATCAGCACATATATAAAATAAAAAGTTCCGAAATGCGATTTTTTTCTAGCCACGATATCTTCTCCCTCTTGGCTTTTTTCTTGTGAGTATGAGCGCCGCAGCGATCAGAACGGCGGCAGCGATGATGCCGACTGTAAGGATATGCCTTGTCCTTGCAGCTTTTGCTGCCCTGGCAGCCTCTTCAGCCTGTCTCTCGGCCTCGAGCCTTGCCTTTTCCTCTTCCTCGGCCTTTTTCCTTGCCGCTTCCTCCTCGGCAGCCTTTCTTGCAGCTTCCTCTGCGGCTATCCTTTCGGCCTCAGCCTTCTTTTCGGCATAGCTCATGACATTCTCGAAGAAATCCCCGCCCCTGACATCCTTGCCAACAGAGCTGTACCAGAGCCCGTAATTGCAGGGGCTGTAGGTCTTTATCTGGGTCGCCTTCGTGATAGGCGCTCCGCTTGTTCCGTAGATCCACTTGTAGAACCAGGTCCAGTGCTGGCTCTTGTGGCAGCGGAAGCCTTCCTGCGTCATCTGGAAGGGAGTCTTTCCGCCCATGCTTTCATAGGGGGTATCCCAGTCCATTACTATGGGATCCTCGTCGTAAAGATGCAGATATAGCTTCTCCGGCTTCCAGAGCCCGTATTTCTCAGCGCTTTCGGGATAGCTGGAAGGATCATCAGCGAGCTCTATGGCGTCGCACATGGTTGCTGTATTGAGCACATGCGCCCCGTGGCCGTACTCGCCGTTAAGATCGTGATCCACCACGACCAGAGGCTTGAAACGCCTCAGCATCTCCACGCTGTAGCCCAGGAAATCCTCGTAGTCATAACCGTAAGGAGCGAAGTTTGCCAGTATCTTGCCCAGCACGGCTTCTCTGTCCTTGCCCTCAGCGTAGATATCCGGGAACTCGGAAATGTGGGGATAATTTCTGATGCCCACAGTCCAGAGACCGTCCAGCTGTTCGTGGGGCCTTGTGTGATCTCTGCTGTTTCCGCGGCTGAAATGCTGTATAAAGTACACCACCTGGACCTTGTAGCCCCGCTCGATGGCGTAGTAGGGAAGGACTCCGGCAAAGAAGAGCTGCTCGTCATCGGAGTGGGTGGTAAGGAGCATCAGATCCGCTTCTTCAAGCTCCGGTTCCCAGCGCTGCACCCACTCGGGCGTCTGTCCGGAAAAGCCGTAGATCTCGCTTATGTAAGCTCCCTGGGCAAAGCTCAGCTCCAGCGTTTTGGGAGCAGTCCCCAGCAGGGCCTGAACGTCTGCAAAGTCGTGGAGGAACTCATTCCCTCCGCAGTCTGCGCTCTTTCCGCTCTCCGGATCCCTGATGGTCCAGCTTCCCGCGGGCAGCCGGTCAAACTCCACATAGACGGAGACGATGCCGTTTTCAGCAGTAAGAGTCACTTTGTTGCTCTCCTGCGCCTGAGTGTATGTATCTCTGGAGCCATCCTTCAGGGATGCGGGCTTTCCGAAGCCCTCGGCGCTTAAGGCCGCCCTTTCGTCAGCTCCGTATGCGCAGATGCCTGCCATTAAAAGCAGCGCCAGTGATAATATAAGAATTCTGTGAAATCGCTTCATTTTCTCACCATTTTTACGGGGCCTGTTCTGCCCCAAAATGTAACACTATATTTTAGCCTAAATGTGTATATAAGTCGAGAGAAAAAAGCAAATAATCCGAATTCCGTTTGTGAATTAATGAGGTAAAAATACCGGAAGCCGGTTCTTTTAAGAGACAGAAGCAGGAGGCGCTGCACACAAAAACGCAGGGACGCCCGGTCCCTGCGTTTATTGCTGTTTGTAATGCTGAAGTTCTATTTGTAGTTTTCCAGATAGTCAAGTATTACCTTGAGCGCGCCTTCGCTGCCGATCTTGCTGGTGTTGATGCAGAGATCGTAGTTGTCTGCAAGACCCCATTTCTGGCCTGTGTAGTGCTCGTAGTACTTGCGGCGGGCTTTCTCCACCTTGCGGATGTATTTCTCCATCTCTTCGTCGGTGTAATCTGCCTTCTCCGGAGCAACAGCGTGCTTTCTGGAGATCTTGTAGGGCATGTCGGCATACATGAATACTCTCAGGATGGGTTCATCCCTGAGTATATAGTCTGCGCAGCGGCCTACGATAACGCAGGGGCCTTCTGCAGCTATGTCTCTGATAACGTTTGACTGCTCTACGAATATGGAATCAGAGAAAGAGGGCTGATAGAAATTATCCATCAGATTTCTGTCAAAGGACGCGATGGCGATGGTAGGAGCTGTCTCTTCGTGAGTCTCCAGGAACTTTTCGTGGAAATCGCCTTCCTGAGCAACGCGCTTCAGGAGTTCCTTG
>JAFRWH010000278.1 GCA_017438085.1 Bacillota bacterium | reverse complement strand
TAGGATACTCAGCTCTGCAGTAGATGTAGCCCTGATGAGCGCCTACTGCGTAAGCCATAAGTGCCATACCTTCGATGATGGCATTAGGATCGCCTTCCAGGATGGAACGGTCCATGAACGCGCCGGGGTCGCCCTCATCTGCGTTGCAGATGACGTACTTCTCATCGCCGGGCTGATCTTTTTGGAACTGCCACTTTACGCCTGTGGGGAAGCCTGCGCCGCCGCGGCCGCGAAGTCCGGATGCCTTGATGACATCGATGACTTCCTGCGGGGTCATGGAGGTCAGAGCGGTGCCCAGAGCCTCATAGCCTCTCATGGCGATGTATTCATTTATGTCTTCGGGATTGATCTTACCGCAGTTTCTCAGAGCGATACGCTGCTGCTTTTCGTAGAACTTGATCTTGTCGATGTCCAGGATCTTCTCGCCGGTGTTGAGATCTTCGTCGCTCAGCTCCAGCTCTTCGACCTTACGTCCTTTGAGCAGGTGCTCAGAAACTATCCTCTCTACGTTTTCCGGCTGAACGTGGCAGTAGAAAACCTTGTCAGGATATACTGCAACGATGGGGCCTTTCTGGCAGAGGCCGAAGCAACCGGTCTTTACTACGTTGATCTCATCCTTGAGACCGTACTGTTCGATATATTTTACGAAATTGTCGTAAACTTCCGCTGATCTGCTGGAGGTACAGCCGGTACCTGCACAGCACAATACATTAGCTCTTATCATGGAACTAAACCTCCCGTGCTCTTACAGAATCAACTGTATATTCTTCAACTACATTGCCCTTTCCGATGTGCTCTTCCAGGATCTTTGCAGCCTTTTCGGGGTCTACATGCACGTATGTGGTGTGGGAACCATCCTTGCCGAATACTTCGACGATGGGTTCGTAAACGCACATTCCGATGCAGCCTGTCTGGGTGACTACGCAGTTGTAATCCTTTTCAGCAGTCTCCTCTACGAGCTTGTTCAGGACGGGTCTTGCTCCGGCAGCGATACCGCAGGTAGCCATACCGACTACGACACGATAATCCTTGCCTCCTTCGCGCATCTCAACCTTTTTTAAGGCCAGTTCACGCATTTTCTTCAGATCTTCCAAACTCTTCATTCCATGCCCTCCTTCGCATGTATGACGCCTTCATTTATGTACTCCTTTATCCAGAGCAGTATCTCGGGTTCCAGAAGGCTTACGCCGTCCAGCTCCTGTCTCACCTGCCCGGATAAAAACTCAAAATTGCCATTATCTGTTGTGTAATATAATTCGAGATCGACATTTTCGTCTGCCTGTATGACATACATTATCATCTCGCCAAGGTCTCCCATCGGCGGAGCGTCGATGTGATCCTTCTGTATCGAGGCTCTGACTGTGGTCCCCACGCCGACAGTGCTCTGTATATCAAAGCTTCCGTTGCACTGTTCGGTCAGTCCCTTCATGAAGGCTACCCCCAGTCCGACCTTGCGGGTCTTACGGCTGGTGGTGAAGGGATCTGTAACTTTTCGGACCATTTCGGGGCTCATGCCGCACCCGTTGTCCTCCACCTCTATATCGATCCTGTTGTCATGCTCGCTCTCTCTGATCCTGAGTATTACTTTTTCGGCTTTGGCGCCGACGCTGTTCATCAGTATCTCAAGGGTCTGCATGGCAAGATCCTGCATCATAGTACATCACCCCACAATTCTTTTATCTCGTCATGAGTGATGATATTTTCCGGCTCGGATATATCCACCAGCCTGTGCGCATCTGAATCGATGAACCAGTGAGTAGATTCAGGCTTTATCCATGGATGAGTTTTTATTATCCTCTGCATCTGGTCGGGAGATTTAATCTCCAGCCCGTCGTAGGGAAGATCCATGGGTATGAATCCGAGCTGCTGCGTTACGGAATTAGCTCTGTCGAGCACATGGGCAAGGATGGCTCTGCCGCCGTGGCTGTGGATTGCTTCTACGCATTCCTCCAGGCTGGCGCTTAAGGACACAAGAAGAAGTCTTTCTTCTATGCCCACAGGTTCATCCTCTTCGTCCAGAAGAAGCTCGTTTCCGAAAAAATCCGGTCTGTTTGGTATGCCGGGCATGTGTTCGTCTATCCAGGGCTGAAGAGCTTCGGCCTTTTCAAGATCCGGGAACAGTGCCAGCACATGAACTTCTTCGCTGCTTTCCAGTTCCGCTCCGTAAAGCATTTTTATTCCGGTCTCAGCCGCTGCCTTGCTTACGGACCTGAGCTGACGTGTGGAATTGTGATCCGTTACCGCAATGATATCCAGGCCTTTTATGAGAGCCATGTTGCAGATATTATTGGGCGTCATCTCGTCCTCCGCGCAGGGAGACAGACAGCTGTGTATGTGAAAGTCGTAAAACATCAGATGCCGAGTTCCACAAGTTTTTTGGCGCTGGCATAGACCGGTATGCCGCTTTCGAGAACGGGAAGTCCCTCCTCTTCCGCCTTTGCGATAACCTCTTCGGGAACATTGGCGTTGTCAGCAATGATAACGCAGGAGAATTCCCTTAAAACCGCCACCGCTATAACATTCATATGTACCTGAACCGTTATCCAGGCCTGATCGGGCTCGCCGTTGCCCATGACCCAGCTGAGAAGATCGCCGCAGTAAGCGCCGTTAACTTCCCTGTCCAGATGGTCGGCAGCAGCTATGCAGTTCCAGCCAGTCTTTTCAATCAATTCCTGTACATTCATTCTTTTTTTCTCCCTCTCATACTGTGAAGAATATGACAGTCGTCTAAACTCTTGTGGCCTTTGACTATTTCCTCAGCCATAATACGGCAGGTCTGCATACCGCAGGCGCTGCAGTCATATCCGGGCAGATGTTCAAGCTGCTCGTTGACCTTCTGGAAGAAAGCCATCTTTTCCATGAAGCTTACAGATCCCTCATCCGCTGAATTGAACTCATCCGTGTAGAAATCTTCTATAGGATAGTCCGCAGGAGGCTTGCTCCTTTGAGACGTAAGGGCGTCCATATTGTGCTTTACGATGTAGCTGTTTCCCCAGAGCAGATGTCCGCCTACGCAGCCATTGAAACAGGGGAACAGATGTATGAGCCTGAAGGAATCGAAAATGCCGAATTCCTCCATGTCCAGAACATCGTTGATCTTATCGAAGCCATCGGCTATGAGATCTGTCTGTTTCTGAAGCATCAGAGTAGGACTTGTTGCCTGAAGACCTTCTCTGCAGAGGGTCACCGGCAGGCGTCCTTTACCCATGTTTTCGTTGATCAGGGGAAGCAGATCCACAGATGCCAGAGCGTGATCCACCTCGTACTGGGTATTGCCATAGGGGTGCTTAGCCAGCATCAGTTTAGCCTCACACTCGCTGCAGTAGAATATTCCTACATTTCCCTTATCCTTATAGATTTTCCTGGCCTGCTTTGCAGCGACTTCGCTTGGATAATTCAGCGGCAGCAGGTGCTCAAGAAGCATTGGGTAGCTTGTTTCGATCAGCCGATTGATAACAGGACATGTGGAGGCGATGACTGTGTCGTTTTCGCCGTTTTCAGCCAGTCTCCTGGTCTCTTCCATAAGCTGTCCTTCGGTACCGGTAATGTCCTCTACCACATCAAAGCCAAGCTGCTTTATGGCATAGAAGAGCTCTTCAGCTTCTTCCAGTCCTCCGCACTGCATGATCATGGCGCTGGGCACCAGGCATACAGTAAAATCGTAGTCCTTTATGGCATCCAGAGAACTTCCCTTAGCAAGCAGCCCTTTGGAGTGGCATGCCCTTATGCATTTGCCGCAGTTTAAGCATTTCGACTCGTTGACGGTCACCCTGTTGTCATGCATAGACAAGGCTGATGTGGGACAAGTCTGGACGCATCGCATACAGCGGACACAGCTTTCCAGTGTGTAATTCACAACAGTTTTGTTAATCATTACGCCACTTTAAACCCTAAAGTAAGGGTAGTTCCTTTCTCCGAAGTTCTGATATCGAATTCATCTGACACGCGCTTTATGTTAGGCAGCCCCATTCCGGCTCCGAAACCCATGTTTCTTGCTTCATCGCTGGCTGTGGAATAGCCCGGAGTCATGGCTTTTTCCATATCCGGGATCCCGGGACCATCATCCCTGAAGATCAGCTGTATCTTTCCATCGTCGAAAACATCCATGATGATAGTTCCGCCGTAAGCATGAATAATCATATTGATCTCCGACTCATAGCTGGCCACCGATATGCGTCTGAGCACTGCGGAAGGAATCCCGATAGTGGACAGAGTCTTTTTGATGTCTGAGCTGACCTTGCCGGCTCTGGCGTAATCGAATCTGATAACGGTATATTCCTTGTGCAGCACACTGTTACTCATTGATCTCACGCAATCCTTTCGCATAAAGACGGCCGCAAGCCTGATACATGGTGCATTTTGTGGTGAAAAGGTTCAGACCGCCTTCCTGCCCCATCTCCAGGATCTCGTCATTCAGCATTTTCCCTCTGACGAAGACTATGGTGTTTATATCCAGCATCTCTGCAGTTCTCAATGTCTGAACATTGGCAAGCCCTGAAATAAGCAGTGTATCTTCGGGAGACTCCTTTATCATTGCCAGCGCGTCGCTCATCAGATCCGTTGCGAAAGCATATTTAAAATCTTTTTCAAGAGCTTCTTCTCCGGAGACCACCAGGTCTCTGGCTTCAAGACAGCTGACAATATCACTTAGCTTCATTTATGCGGCCTTTTCTGCGTCGATAATAGCCTGGATCTCCTTTTCGACCTTGGCGGGAGTGCAGTTTCCTACTACTCTGCCATCGATAACGACTACAGGAGCAAGTCCGCAGGCACCCAGGCATCTGGTAGCATCCAGAGAGAACAGTCCGTCAGGGCTGGTGCCGTTGATCTTGGCGCCGGTTACCTGCTGTGCTATCTCGATCAGCTTCTGAGATCCCTTTACATAGCATGCCGTACCAAGGCATACATTGATAACATGCTTTCCCTTCGGCTCTGTTGTAAACTGCGCATAGAAGTTTACAACGCCGAATACATCTGCAACACTGGTACCTGTTGCTTTGGAGATCGCTTCCATTGCTTCGTAGGGAATGTAACCCAGTTTATCCTGAATATCGTGCAGCATCACGATAACAGGTCCGGGCTGTCCTGCGTACTTGGAGACGATCTCGTCGATGATTTTGATGGATTCTCCGTTCAGTCTTTCCATCTTTGATCCT
>JAFRWH010000277.1 GCA_017438085.1 Bacillota bacterium | reverse complement strand
GGCCGGACAGGAACATCATCTTGTCATTCACCACGACCATATCGCTGTAGGGCGCGGACTTGTCTTCGGTAAAGTAAATGTAATCGTTTTTCATTATTTCCTCCTAATCGTGATCGCTGTAATGCCTTACGTTGCCGGGTATCAGTCTTATCCCTGTAAACAGGCAGGCGGCGCAGCCGAAAAAGCTCAGGCCAATGCCAATGTAGCCGAGGCCTCTTCCGCTGCTGTTGAAAAGCATCAGCGTTCCGATGTGATACAAAAGATTGATGACTATAGCCATCAGGGCGCTGTCGGTCCTTGCATAGACTGACATAAGCATCAGCCCTGCGCAGCTTCCTATAATGAAGCTTGTGAGCGCGGGAAGAATGGCTCCCGCAAGACCGCCGGCCAAAGAGCTTATCAGAGTCTGCACAGCGGTGAATGCGCCATACACCAGCGCTGAGAATATATAGTCATTAACACCCATGTCGTTGGTGCCGCCGAAGATATATGCTCCGTAGACCCTGAAATAGAACTCTTCGCCGAATGCAGTGCAGAGTATTATCAGCAGACGGAGTATGTTCTCCTCGATGGGCTGAGGTCTGTCCGGTATGAACACTCCGGTCCCTGCAATAAGCAGCGCAGAGACTGTCCCCATTATGAAGGGTTTAAGTTCCCTTTTATTGAAGTTCATTACAGAAGGGCTCCAGTCGGAAGTCTTCTGGAAGAACATCATGAACATAAGGCCTGTCATCACGTACATGCCAGCGGTTCCGAGGCCGCCTGACAGGAAGCTGACGCGGCGTTCCAGGAATGAACCAAGAGCCAGCAGTCCGATAACTATCAGCGTTATAACTATATACAGTTTTCTTGCGTATTGCTTCTGGCTTATAGTCAAAGCGCTCTCCTTCTAGAAAAATGTGGCGATCTCCTGCTCCGGAGCCTCGGCAGACTCGTAGCTGATGACATGCAGCACCGGGCCTATCTTGTTTCCGTAAGCAGGACTTCTTGCGATATCGATCTTTGCGGTGATTGAAAGCCACTGCTTTGGATCCGGCTTCTTGCCCGGCTTTTCGCAGGCGAGGCCTGCCATCTGGATGTCCTCTATGCAGCAGGTCATGAGCTGGCGACCGACAACGAATGTACCCTTGGGCAGTTTGCTGGAATTGGCGGTTAGAGCCTTGAATTTGACCACTTTATCCTGGTACTTGTCCATCTCTTCACCCATATCGCGGTACCACAGAGCATAATCCCTGTCCTCGATCTCTATCAGATCCGCGTTGATGTCGAAAGGCAGCGGATCCTCGATATTGTCGGGGATGATATCGCCGGTGGGATACTCGTAGATGATCTCCGCCCTTCTCGATGCTCCGCGCACTATCTTGTGCAGCGTCATCATGTCGATATCGTCGCTGTAGCGGTTGAAGACAATGACATCACAGCTCTGCAGCTTATCATAGGTGAGCTGACGCATGTTGGTGTTGTAGCTGAGGAAGGTGGTGGAGTCCGCGAAGGAGTACTCCTGATAAATCAGCCAGTTCTCCGGCATCTCGGTGAACAGATCGTTCAGCATCCACATGCCGTTGTACTCAATCATGACCCTATCGGGCTTGTATTTTTCCTCCAGGTCGATCAGGTGCTGCATTCTGATCTCCTCCTGGCTGTCTATGGTCTCGATCACCACATTCTTGCCTGAGAAGCGCTTGGGTTCGTATTCCTCTATACCCTCTTCGCAGAGCAGCACCAAAGTAGGCTCCCCGGCGTTGAAGCGGGGGTCCTCCAGGGTCCCCTGTATGAATTTGGTCTTTCCGGATTCCAGAAATCCCGTAAAGAGATATACCGGAACCTCTTTGATATTAAACTGGTCCATTTTACAGTTCGAACAGTTCCTCTACTGCAGCTTCCTTCAGTTCGGCGCCGATAACGCAGAGCATGCCTGTAATGGCTGCGGGGCCTTTTCTTACTTCTACCTCTCCGGGTGTGAAGTCGAAGTGGATCCAGCTGCCATCCGGGCTTTCTACGATGCCCTTTGCGCGGAGCACCATGCCGAATCTTTCGCTGTCATCCAGCGCGGCAAGCTTCTCTCTGATGGATTCTTCGCTGTAACGCTTGGCAGTATTTTTGCCCCAGCTGGTGAATACTTCGTCAGCATCGTGCTCGCCGTGGTGG
>JAFRWH010000276.1 GCA_017438085.1 Bacillota bacterium | reverse complement strand
TTTTCGGTGTGGACCTCTGGCTTGCTCCTGCCATGAATATACACAGAAATCCTCTCTGCGGACGCAACTTCGAGTATTATTCCGAAGATCCTCTTGTCAGCGGAAAGGCTGCGGCTGCGCTAACCAACGGTGTTCAGAGACATCCGGGCAAGGGAACGACCATAAAGCATTACGCAGCCAACAATCAGGAGGACAACCGCTACTTTACCAACTCGCATATCAGCGAAAGGGCACTCAGAGAGATATATCTCAAAGGCTTTGAGATCTGCATAAGGGAATCCCAGCCCGCTTCGATAATGACCTCCTACAATCTGATCAACGGCATTCATACTGCAAACAGCAGGGACCTTATAGAAAGAGCTGCCAGAGACGAATGGGGCTTTGACGGTGTTGTGATGACTGACTGGTTCACTTCTGTTCACATGCCTTACGTTACAGGGGAAGGAATGATCGGAAACGTATATGGGATCTCTGCTTCCACAGGCTGCATCTACGCAGGCAACGACCTGCAGATGCCCGGAGCGGCGGAAAACATCGAAGATATCATCAGGGCTGTGGAGAGCGGAGATGAGATCGACGGTTTTAAGATCGGTCTGGAGGATCTTCAGCACTGCACTCTGAATGTGCTTAAAGCTGTAATAAGAGCTCAATAGTATGGCATCAAAAGATAAAGCGCTTGATCTGAATTCAGATATTACGGAGCTGAAGGGCTTCGGACCCAAAAAGGCTGAACTGCTGAAAAAGCTCGGCCTTTTTCGGCTGCGTGATATGCTCTATTACTATCCAAGGGGCTATGAGGACCGCAGGAATGTTAAGGAGATAAGCGCTCTGAACAATGAAGATCGCGCTCTTGTCAAGGCAAAAGTCCTTCTGGTAAGTCCCGGCAGGGGCTTCGGCCGCAAAAGGACGCTGCGGCTGCTCACAGAGGATGACAGCGGCAGGATGGAGGTGCTTTTCTTCTCCGCAGGATATATGCTTAAAGCCTTCAGACAAGGGCAGGAGTATTATTTCCTGGGCAAGGTAAAGAACGAAAACGGAAGGATCACCATGTTCCATCCCGCTTTCTTCAGCAGCGAGGAAGGCTTTGAAGGTGGCATACAGCCTCTTTACAGCCTTTGTCGGGGAATAAGTCAGAAAGACCTGCGAAAGCTCTCCAAAGGGGCGCTGAGCGTCTCTGGAGGCCTTTCAGAGACCCTTCCGGACTCGGTTATTGAAAAGGCCAGACTTTGCAGTCTTCCTTATGCGCTTTCGAACATACATTATCCCGAGGATGAAGCACGCTACAGCGAGGCAAGATACAGGCTCATCTATGAGGAACTTTTCGATCTTAAGATGGCCGTGCTTCTGTCCGGAGACCGCTTCGGCAGCGGCAGGCAGGGACAGTCGGTAAAAAGCAGCGGCGCAAAGCATTTCGTAAGCAGACTTCCCTATGAGCTGACAGGAGCTCAGAAGCGCTGTCTTAAAGCTGTTCTGGAGGATATGGCATCTGAAACTGCAATGAACAGACTGGTGCAGGGCGATGTGGGAAGCGGCAAGACTGCTGTGGCAGAAGCTGCATTATGTCAGGCGGCAGAGGCAGGTTTTCAGGGAGCCTTCATGGCTCCGACGGAGCTTCTTGCGCAGCAGCATTTCGAGACCCTCAGCCGCGATCTTATGCCTTTAGGCATCACAGTGGACTTTATCTCAGGCTCTCTGAGCGCTAAGGAGCGCAGATCAGCGCTGGATAGGCTCAGGACAGGGGAAACGCAGGTGGCTGTGGGAACTCATGCCCTGATATCTGCCGGCGTGGAATTCTTCAGGCTTGGGCTTGTGATAACCGATGAACAGCACCGCTTCGGCGTAAATCAGCGGAAGAGTCTGGCAGGAAAGGGGGAAAACCCTGACGTTCTGGTAATGACAGCAACGCCTATACCAAGGACCCTCGCTCTTGTTCTTTACGGAGATCTTGATGTTTCTGTAATAGATGAGATGCCTCCCGGAAGAAGGCAGATAATTACAGAAAAATTCACGGAAGAACAGCGGATGCAGGCTTATAAAAAGCTGATAGCCGAGGTCAGAAAAGGCCGTCAGGCTTATATCGTTGCTCCTTTTATAGAGGATTCTGAGGCCATAGACGGTCATTCCGCGGAGAGCCTTTACGATGATTTCTGCAGCGCCCACAAGGATATCAGCTGCGGACTGGTCCACGGCGCTATGGATCAGAGGGAGAAGGATGATGTTATGGCTTCCTTCTACAGAGGCGAGATATCGGTCCTGATATCTACAGTAGTAATTGAAGTCGGGATAAATGTGCCCAATGCTTCTGTCATGCTTATAGAAAATTCGGAGCGCTTCGGTCTTGCCCAGCTGCATCAGTTAAGAGGCAGAGTGGGGCGCGGAGAATACCAGTCCTACTGTTATCTGGTCCTGGGCGAGGATCCGGGTGAAGTGGCAGAGGAAAGGGCAGAGATACTCTGTTCGACAAATGACGGCTTTGTGATAGCTGATAAGGATCTTGAGATGCGGGGCCCGGGAGAGATGCTCGGCTACAGGCAGCACGGTCTTCCGCAGCTGGTCCTGGCAGATCTTTCAAAGCATATCAAGGTGGCTCAGAAAGCCGGCGAAGATGCGCAGCAGCTTATAGAAGCTGATCCCGG
>JAFRWH010000275.1 GCA_017438085.1 Bacillota bacterium | reverse complement strand
TTTATCCCTGAACCCCTGCAGGTATGCGGCATCATAATCCTTTGGGGTGCAGACCCAGGGATGAGCCATTCCCTTGTCCCAGTGGTCTCTCACCTTATCCAGCTCCTCTGCTTTCTGATGGACTGCAGAAAACGCATTGCATCCGGCTATGTCAGTAAAGAGTTTGAAATATTCTATGGAATTTTCATATAGTCTCGCTTCGGGGAAATTCGGCCAGACTGCAGATCCGCCCATTACGCCTGCACTGAGGGCATCGCCATGCAGTGAGGAATTGAAAATAAAAGAAAAGCATCCTGCACTGTGACCCGGAGTTGCTACGCACAGAAGCTTTGTATTCCCCAGCTGCATGCACAGCCCGTCATCCATCAGTATGTCGATCTTATCGGGACGCGGCTCGGAAAATGCAAATTCCGTAGGCACTGTCTGCAGCAGATTCCAACCCACGCGGCTCATGGCCACCATAGCATCCGGGCAGACATTCTTCAGGAAATAAGGCACTCCGCCATAGTGATCGTAATGTTCGTGGCTTACGACTATCAGCTTGACAGATGATGCATCCAGCCCCATTTTGGTGAAGCTTCCTGCAATGTGAGCTGCTTCGCCGTCATTGCTTCCGCAGTCTATCATCAGCAGACCTTCCCCGGTATCGATCACAAGCGCGCCGACAGCGCTTGTACCCATCCACCATACGTTGTCGAAAACCTTCAGCGGTTCTATCAGCTGAACAGGTCTGTCTTTGCGGATCTTTGAAATAACAGGATCCGGATTATACGAAAGAAAGGGCTTTGACTTTGAAAGTACAGCTGCTTCCTCAGGGGACACTGATTTAAAAAGCTCATTCATCATGGCATTCCTCCTTTGTGTTTTATAATGTCATTATACCATGACAAAGACATATATACATTCAAATCAAAGGTTTTACAGAGCAGTTTGCCATGATATAATTAAGTGAACTTTATTTCATGACAAAGGAGGTAAGATCATGCCATATGTAGCTATCAAATCCTATCCCAAGGATGAAGAGACCAAGAAAAAGCTGGTCGAAAAGATCAATGAAGCCGTAATGGAGATATGTCAGGTGCCCCAGCAGGCAGTGACTATCACTTATGAAGAGTTTCCAAAAGAGGAATGGCAGGACAAGGTGGTCAAAGCTCAGGTTGAGCCCATCGCTGACAAACTCTATATCAACAAAGGCGAAAAGCTGTATAAAGAATAAAAAAGGAGGGCATTTCTATGTCTGAAAAGTATGTATTTGATCGCGAAGAGCTGGCTAAGTGGACAGAAGCCAACAAGGAGGCAATGGTAGAGGAGCTTAAGAAATGGGTCTCTCACCCCTCAGTCTCCAGAGCAGATCTGGGACAGCCCGGAGCTCCCTATGGCCCGGACGTCCGCGCCATGCTGGATTTCGCCCTTGAGCGCGGCCAGGCATATGGCTTTGAAGTGAAGGATTTCGAAGGCTATGCAGGCTCTATCTACTATGGCGAGGGTGACAGCGAGCTCGGAATCATTGCCCACATGGACGTGGTACCAGAGGGCAGCGGATGGATCTATGCTCCCTACGATCCTGTTGAAAAGGACGGCTATCTTATCGGAAGAGGCGTAGGAGACAACAAGGGTCCCGGGATTGCAGGACTTTACGTGCTGAAATACCTTAAGGACCATAACATCAAGACAAAGCACAAGATCCGCCTGATACTCGGCACATCGGAAGAGACAGGCATGCAGGACATGAAGGAATATGTCAGCAGAGGTCTCGGCCCCATTCCTGTTCTGACACTGGTAGCTGATGCGGGCTTCCCGGTATGCTTTGCCCAGAAGGGCGGCCTGAATGTTACAGGGCGCTTCAGCGGCGGCAAGGATCTGGTGGATTTCGAAGCAGGCAGCGTAAGAAATGCAGTGCCCGACCTGGCAACTCTTAAGATCAGAAACATCACAGCTGCAAAGGCTGCAGAACTGATAGGAGATACTTCCGACTTCGATATTACTGAAGAAAATGGTATAGTCACCATACTTGCCCACGGCAGAGCAGGCCACGCAGCTTCCCCTCAGACCTCTGACAATGCCATAACCAAGGCTTCCAGAGCTGCAGAAAAGCTGGCTGCGGCAGTAGACCTCGGCGCTGTTCCCGCTGTCGGCAGACTCTTCACCGACTATAGCGGCGGCAGCTGCGGTCTGGGCGTAGAGGACGAGATCACCGGCAAGCTTACAATAAACGCCGGCGTGGTCCACACCAAAGACGGCATCTGTACCCTGGAACTGGACAGCAGATATCCCATCAGCTTCAAGGGCGACGAGCTTGCAAAGTCCCTGGAAGAAAAGATGAATGCTGAAGGGATCGAGGTCGCTGCAGTTGGTGGCTCGGATCCCTTCTATATCGATCCGAAGAGCCCGGCCGTGACCACTCTTATGGGTGTATATAAGGATATCACCGGAGACGACACTCCTCCCTATGCCATCGGCGGCGGCACCTACAGCAAGGCTCTCCCCAATGGCGTCACCTTCGGACCTTCGCTCCGCACACGGAGAAAGCCGGAATTCCTCCCCGACGGACACGGCAACGCCCACGGACGCGACGAAGCCCTGAATATAGAAGACTGGCTGACAGGCTTCCGCATCTATGTGGAATCTATCCTCAAACTTGATGAGATATTAGAGTAAAATATACTGATGCCCCATGGAACCATTTTGTTCCATGGGGCTTTTTTAGTTTACAGGACGATTGGTTTCAGGTCCTCGATGGCCTCATTTTCATTTAACTCGCTGACGTTCTCATCCATCTCAGACTGAAGGTCTTGAGTCTCAGAGAAATCATCTCCGGTTCTGAGCTTCTCATTTTCGAGCTTTTGGTTGGCTAAAGAGGTGATGAATTCCTTCTGATCCCCATCGCTAAGATTGTCCATGATGGTCTGCATCTGCTCCTGGTCCACGCCGCCTACCAGCTCTTCGAAGGCTTTATTGCTCTCCGGGCCCTTCAGCTTCATGTTCTCGATCTCTCCATAGGGGACTTCATTCAAAAGCAGCTCCTCATCTATCTCACCGGTCTGCTTATTGCGCGTCTTTCCGTCCAGAAGCAGGTATTCTCCCAAAAGATTTTTGCTGCGCTTCATCAGCTCCTCGTTCTTCTCCCCAGCCTCATTGCAGTTGGCCAGATCCGTCTTAAGGTCTTCAGCCTCCTTTTCGATCTGCTCCATGCGCACCTTGATGCTGTTTTTATCGAGTATATTTATCAAAGCCGCGCTTTCTCTTGGATCGAGATCCTCATGGGCCTGCTTTCTGACCCTTTCCATCATCTTGCCGCCGTGGCCGTCCAGGATCAGGTTGCAGGTCTTATTATCATAGAATAATTCGCCGCTTTCATTATATATAGTGTTCGCTTCATCCCAAAGCTCATCGCCTGCATCAGAAACAGGTATGGGCTTTTCGAGGCTGAGCTTATCTCCCTTATCTGCCTTGATCAGGTTGCGCAGGGCGATCATTTCGCCCGCGACCCTGTGCGGAGCATATTCGGATAGCCTTTCATCCAGTTTTGCCCTCTTGCTGGTCAGGTTTTCGATCGCTTTATCCTTCCCGGTGCCCTTTTTCTGGAACTTGTCCAGCTTCGCGTCGACGCTCTGCATTTCCTTATCAGCAGCAAGGCACTTCCGGAACTGATCCTGAAGGACCTCCAGCCTTTCCTTCACCGTGGGCATGTAGCGCATTAATATGGTGTCGTTGCGGAATTCGCAGGGCGGCTGGTTCTTAACGTAGCTCTTGAACATGTCGTCCAGGCCGCCACCGTGGCCGGGACGCTTTGTGGCCGCAGACATGGCCGCCTTGAATTTCTTCGGATCATCGCTGAGGGCCTGCAGGAATTTCTGGAAGGTGGGGTCCTTCTTCATCATTTCCGCACGGCGTTTTACATCTGCGGGATCGACCTCATTGCTTTGCAGCTTTTTCTTGCTGCCGCGCTCGGAATCCACCAGCTCTCTGGCTGCCATGATCTTAAGCATGCGGTCCAGAGCCAGTTCCTTCTGCGCAGCATTGAGCTTTGCGGGATCCTTTTCGGGGAAGCCGTTGTCTCTTATGGTCTCGATATATGCTGCAGCGCTCCTGCGGCCGCCGTTGTCCGCAAGCTCGTCCGCCTTCATGCCATCGAGGTTCTCCTGATCCGGCTCATCGATCTCGTCGATCTCAGGCTCTGCTTCCTGCTGAACCGCATCCTCTGCCTCTTTCTTCGGCACCAGAGCTTCAGTGTCAAGACCGAGCTCCAGGCTCTGATTCAGCTTCGGCAGGCCATCGTTGCACAGATCCATCATATAATCAGGCAGGCATGAGGTGATCTTCTCGTAATTCGAAACCTCGCCGGGCTTTCCCCCTGAGATGAATTCAGAGAAACCGCTGAGTTTTCCATGGGCTTCCTGGAGCGCCTTCTCGTCCGGGTTTATGACATCAACAGCATACAGTTTATTAAATGCTTCCGAGTACTGCTGAGCCTTCAGCGCAAGATCCTTTTCACCTTTATTTTCCAGCTCCTTCGCCGCATCAGCTAAG
>JAFRWH010000274.1 GCA_017438085.1 Bacillota bacterium | reverse complement strand
TGCACGTGACCCAGCCGACACTATCTAAAACTATGAAAGCTCTGGAGGAGGAGCTTGGAAAGAAGTTATTCGAACGTCACAGCTTTTCCATCTCGCTTACGCAGGAGGGAGCACTTCTCCGTGACCGCGCAGAGGATCTCGTTTCCATGGCGGACAAGATCGAACAGGAGTTTCTCTCTATGGATGATCTGAGCGGCGGGGACCTTTATTTCGGTCTGGCGGAATCCTATCAGATCAGATATCTTGCGAGGGAACTGAAAGCATTCAAGAAGACATTTCCTAAGCTTCGCTATCATATAACAAGCGGCGACACAGAACAGGTGACAGAGAAACTGGACAAGGGACTTCTGGATTTTGCAGTAATATGTGAACTGCCGGACCAGAGAAAGTATCATCACATACTGTTCCCTGAGGCAGACTATTTCGGGGCAGTCTTCAGAGAGGACTCTGAGCTGGCAGAAAAAGATGTTCTGACAGCAGATGATCTTATCGGCCGGCCTCTGTTCACATCCGAGCAGAGCTGGGAAAACGACATCCGGCCTTGGGCAAAGAACCATTTCCCGCGGCTTCAGCTTGAGGGATCTTTCAGACTTGCCTACAACGGATCTGTTTTTGCAAAAGAAGGCCTCGGCATCCTGCTTACTCTGAATGATCTTGTGGATACTTCACCCGGAAGCGGTCTTGTGTTCCGGCCTCTTTTTCCGAAACTCGATATGAAGATGTATCTGATATGGAACAAATACCAGTATTTCACGCCTATAGCAGAGCGCTTTCTGAAACAAGTGGAATTATCCTTTTCTGTAAAATAAAAATGCCGCCCTCAAGGGCGGCATTTCTTACGTCTTGTTTACTCTACGAGCTCGATCCTGCCCTCTACGTGGGCATCCAGCTTGTCGTTGGTGGCAAAGTATTCTTCCACTATGTTGTTGAAAGAGGTTGCCACTATCCTCGGCCTCATGTTGGCCTTTACTTCCTCCAGCGGAACATCGAAGAATGCATCGAAGTTCTTGTAATGATAGTCCTGCAGGCCAATCTTTATCTTCATGTCGTCGGTCACAGGCTCGCCTCTGAAAGTCAGCTCCTCGATCTGTCTGCGGCTCTTGTTGTAGCGCACGTGGAAACCGGTGGAGTACTGATAGAATTCAGTGTGGCCTTCCCAGGCTTCGTCCCTCAGTATGAACTGCACCATATGCCTCAGCTGGGCGCCGGTCACCTCCAGCATGTGTATGCAGTCGTCATAAGGAGTGTTCTCCAGCATGTCCTGATATTCCACGACAGGGCCCATCTCCTTCTTTCTGATGCTTCCGGAGCCTACGATCATAAGGTCGTAGCTGGCCTCCCAGGCCATGGCGTCCGCATAGAGGTTGCCCATCTCCGTCTCCTGTATGCGGGTGGGATGGGTCAGCTTCCTGGCCCAGCGGGTGACAACACTCTTGTACTTGGTGTCGGTCTGGGTGCGGTAGCTGTCCAGCAGGTCCTCCATGATCTCATCCTTGGGAGCGGTGTCCTCGTTGATGGGAACGCACTTCCACTTGAGATCCTCTACAGTCTTGTTTTCTGTATCTATCTCAAGATCCAGTCTTCCGATTATGCCTGTGCCGGTGCCTGCCTGAACGATAGGCACGCCGTTGACCACCTCGGGAGCATCCATGAAGGTGTGGGAGTGACCGCCAATGATCAGGTTCACGCCCCAATCGGGGTTCAGAAGGCTTGCCAGCTGCCTGTCAGCTTCGATGCCTATATGAGTCAGCAGCACTGTAAGATCGGTCTTGGAGGTGCGGTAGTTGTCGCAGATGATGCCGACTTCCTTGGCCGCCTGCTCCACGTCGATGAAGGTGCCGATGATCTTCTCGTGCTTGGCTGAATCCAGGACCTCTTCGGTAAGTATTCCGATGAACAGTATGCGCATGCCGTCGATCTCAACATTGAGATAGGGCTTGAAAAGCCTTGCGTTGTTCATGGTCACGAACATGTTGGCATTGATGATGGGGAACTTGGCGCATTTTTCGAGGAAAAGCAGATGCGCAATGCCGTAGTCCACCTCGTGGTTGCCTATGGTGGCCACATCCGGGCGCAGCACGTTCACCAGATCTATGGTGGAAAGGCCCATGTATTCGGAATCGATTATAGAGCCGCGGAACATGTCTCCGGCTATAGCATAGATCGTGTTTTTCTTCTCTTCCCTTACCTTATTTATGTATCCGGACAGCCTTGGGAGGCCTCCGGTCTCCTTGCCGTCAACTTCCTTCGGGAGGAAATCTCCGTGCATGTCGTTGGAGTGAAGTATAGTGAGTTTTTTGATCTCGCCCATATATTACCGCCTTTCTTCGTTATCGCTCAGTATATCTGTCAGGAGCTTCCAGCATAAATTGGGAAGCGTTTCAAAGCTGTACGGCATGTCCACCCGCTCCGTGTACATGTGGGCGTCCCTGCCGTAGGTGCCGAGATTCGCTGCGGGGATGTCCCCCAGCAGACTTATGAAGCTGGCATCGGATATGAAGGGATAATAGGTCCGGACCGGACAGCCCAGCCTGGCTGCAGCTTGTCCCAGCTCGGAATCCGGCTCCACGGTGATGGGCGGATAGCTTATCCCTGCCATAAATATAAGTATAACAGGACTTCTGTCCGGGTCAAGTGCTCTTATGCGGCCGGCCTCTCCTATCCAGAAGCGCCTTATATCCATTGAGGGTTCGGGAGTCTTAAGTTCCGACCCCAGAAGCTCCGCGTATTCCTTCAGTGTGTGTACTCTGATGTCGTCCGGGAAGGGTTTGAGTTCTTCGGCATCTCTGGCGCTCTTAAGAAGCCCGGCATAGGCCTGTTTGGCGTCGTTAATGGTCCTTATGGCCTTTTTCCCCTCTTTAAGGGCGACGTCCTTCAGAATGGCTAATACGTCCTCCTCGGACTTTTTCAGAGCAAACCAGTTGAAGTAGGCATAGGCTGCCTCTGCGGTCTGAACGCTGTAGTTTTCCTTGGTGTCGGACTGCTTGAGGGTGACGGGAGGAGGCGTAAGCTCCCCCAGATTCGATTCGCAGTAAGCGGTATTGTAATCAACTGCCCCGGTGATGGCTGAGATCAGCAGATTGGGATCCAGGCTGCTGAAGACCTGACCCACGTGACTGCTGCTGCCGAAAGCCATGACGCAGGGAAGGTATTTTCCTATGGTCCCCAGATAAATGGCTGCCTCCTGAGAGCTGTAGTCGGAGCAGATGCCGCACTTTATATCCAGGCTCTCCGCTTCCGCCAGCTTTTTTGCAGCTTCAGCGCCGGTGAACATGCCATGGGAATCCCCTTCCTCGTCGCACTCAAACAGAGCGATAAGACTGCCGTCAAGCGCCTTCGGATCCTCCGACAGGGTCTTAAGCATAAGCATGTGGCTGGCGACTCCGGCCTTCATGTCCAGAGCGCCCCGGCCGAACATATAGCGGCCGCTTTCGAGGTCCTCCAGGACCTCCTTGGAAAGGGCTCCGGATGTTTTTGCCAGCTCCCTGAAGGCTTTTTTAAGTTCCTCAGGCTTTGTTGCCAGCGGCTCCAGACTGCCGTAATCCCCTGTTTCCACAGTGTCTATGTGGCCAAGGAGAAAAACTGCAGGGCTTATGGGCTTTTCAGCGCCGGAGTCAGCCTCTTTTCCGTCACGGTCAGAAGCCGCGCCGCCCTTAACGAGAGCCAGCACGCTGCTGCGCTTTAAGGTATCGTTTTCCGTAGGAATCAGCCTGAGATGATCCGGATGAGCCTTAAAATACGGCCACTCCGACATCAGGGCGAAGATATGCTCCGCCATGGCCTGTTCGCAGCCCTCAGCGCCCACCACGCTCCTTACGGAGACCAGGTCTTCCACCAGTTTTTTCTGTTCTTCAAAGCAGTTGAATGTATTCATATGAGTTTCTCCGGAAGATCCGGCGCCGGTCTAAAAGCGCAGGACCTCCATATCAAGCATGTGAGCCAGTATCTCCAGCTCGTCAGCAGCATTTCCGTATATGACGGCATAGTGAGGCTCCCAGCCCTCCTCCACGGTCCTGTATACGATATCTTTTGCATTGCCTTCTGTTCTGACAACCATCGAGGTGCCAAGGAACTGCTGGGGCTTGTCAAGAGCCTCGCCGGAGGCTATGAAGAAGCGGAAGCTTCCGTCAGCCTTGCGGCCTATGCGGAATATAGTGACCTCGGGAGCCGCCTTGCAGCCGAATTCCAGAGTTGGCCCTATGTGACGGTTGCAGTGCTCTCCCACGCAGGCACCTGTATCCGGCCTTGCCAGTGAGCAGGCTGCGGTGCCGCAGTGCCAGAAGGAAATGGTGTTTTCCTCTTCGCTTAAGGATACGGGATCCACGAAGAATGCGGGAGCCACGGTGAGCTGCATGCCAAGATACATCGAAAGCGCTCCATAGGCATCGGTCTCGCAGCTTGCGGCTACGCCAAGATCGTTGAGCATGGCAAGAACTGCGCAGACCGGGGTGCCGTAGGACACAAAGTAGTCCGGCCAGCAGCGCGAAGCCAGCGCTCCTATTCCATTGGCTTTTACATATTCTTCGTAGGCTTTGTAGAGGCGGGCAAAGTCCAGACGGTTGCGCTCCGGGGTGTTCTCCAGACCCTTCATGCGGCCGGATGCGTCTTTTGCAGGAGCCGCTTAAGCAGCTCCTGCTTCGATACAATTTTAACATATTAATGAACGAATTCATATGGCTTTTTTGATTACTTCAGCGGGGAAGCCGCCCTCCGGCTGACCTGTCATCAGTGAGGCATTCCTCCCCGGCCGTCACCCTCCGGACGTCTCAGAACAGGCACCCCAGGATCTGCATTCCGCTCAGATACGGGCGGTCTGGTGTTGAAGTCCGCCATCAGAGGCTCCTGCGGCTTTACGGACTGGCCTGCCATTACCTTCGCGTAGCTTGCCACAAGCTTTTCACCGCCTGCCATCACCTGCTTCCGAAGCTCCTCAGCTCCCAGCTGACTGCACATGCTCTGGAAGGCCTCGCTGCTGTAGATCTTCCCGACTCTTGGGTCCATCTTTTCCCAGCTCAGGGCAGTCTTCATGGCCTCCGGATCTTCAGTGTTCCGCATCTGCTGCGCTATATACATCTTCTGCGCCGCGATCAGCTTTAGATCCCCGAACTCATGAGCGTTTACCAGCCTGCCATCTATGGTGGCCAGTTTTTCCTTTGCCTCAGCAAGGGCGCCTGCCTGAGCCTGTTTTCTGAAGACCTCAAAGCCCTGCTCCAGCCCCGCGCCGTTTTCCGTCAGGGCCAGCCGCTTCAGCTCTCCGCTGCTCAGGCACTTGAAGTAGCTCTTCAGGGTGCGGTTCTTCTCCAAAGCATTGGCATTCCTGCTGAATACATCCTTATCTATTTCGTCCTCCAGCGTGTCCGCGCCGTTCTCCGGCTTTGACCCCACCCGCCTTGCAGACTTAAGAGTGCTGAGTATGCCCCCGGCCAGCTTCTCCAGCTTTGTCCTGTTGTCCTTTTTCAGGCTGTCCGAAGCCTCCTCTGGCTCATCCGCAAGCGCCTCTATCTCGACCTGAAAAGCCCTCAGGGTAGCACGGGTATTGATCCTCGTCACCGCTGCGGCCACACCGAGCACCCCGAGCAGATACTTGTCAGGTTCCTCTTTTTCAGGCTTCTGCTGCTCAAGCTGTTCCTTTTTATCCTGCTCCTCTTTTATGGTGGACATGGCGGCAAAATCCAGCTCCTGCTCAGCCTGTTTCGCTTTTTGCGTTTTTCCTCCAGCCATCTCTGAAGCTGTTCCATCCGGACTGCTTCCTTGCCCGGGTCTCTGTATTCCGGCATATTCGGCCTCCTTTGCGTGTACATGGGCAACGCACCCATGCATATTCCTTTTCAAGTATATATTAGACCCCCAAGTCCATCAGATGTCCAACAAAACCAGCAGTTATATCAGAAATTTCTGCAGCCCCGGGTAAACACCTTTATTTATGAAAAACCGCCGATATATAGCTTTATTGTGATTTACAAGCTCCGCCAAAGCAGATATACTGGTCTTACCAGTTTGACCTTGTTCACAAAGACATACATACAGGAGACAAAATGTACACTCTGGGAATAGACATAGGATCCACAACTTCTAAATGCGTGATACTCAAAGACGGCAGCGAGATTGCCGCAAGTTCACTGCTGACGGGAGGCATAGGCACAAAAAGTCCCGAAAGATGCTTCAGGGAAGCCCTTGCCCGGGCAGGACTGACTGAAGAAGACATCGCGGTCTCTGCAGCCACCGGCTACGGAAGAGCCCGCTGGGAGCTTGCAGACCATCAGATCAGCGAACTTTCCTGCCACGCCCTGGGGGTCCACTGGCTCTTCCCCGAAGCCCGTACCATTATAGATATCGGCGGCCAGGACGCAAAGGCCATAGCCCTGAGCCCCTCCGGGAAGATGCAGAACTTCATAATGAACGACAAATGCGCCGCAGGCACCGGACGCTTCCTGGAAGTTATGGGAGTAGTGCTGCAGACCCCGGTCAGCGACTTTGCCGGGCTGGCGGCAGCTTCAGAAAACCATGCCCGCATATCAAGCACCTGTACGGTGTTTGCTGAGAGCGAGGTCATATCCCAACTGGCAGGCGGAACATCCATGGAGGATCTGGTGGCCGGAATATGCGACAGCGTTGCCGCCAGGGTAGCATCTCAGGTGAAGCGCCTCGGTATAAAGCCCCAGGTCTGCATGACCGGCGGAGTCGCTCAGAACGACGCCGTAAGGATAGCCCTTGAAAAAGAACTTGAAACTGAAATAAAAATGTCGCCCCTGGCTCAGTACATGGGGGCAATAGGAGCAGCGCTGCACGCATACAGCAAAGCGCAGAAAGGAGAAAACTGATAATGGCTGAAGAAAAGAAAATGCGTACCCCACCGGATCCGAATTCGGCAAAGTACAAGCTGGGCCAGATAGCCGCAAAAGCTTACACAGACGCCATGGAAGCCAAAGAAAGAGGCGAGATGGTGGGCTGGTGCTCCAGCAATTTCCCCGTGGAGATACCGGAGACCCTCGGCCTCTATGTTGTCTACCCGGAGAACCAGGCTGCAGGAATTGCCGCAAGAGGGGGCGGTGAGAGGCTCTGCAGCATAAGCGAAGCTGACGGGTATTCCAATGACATATGCGCCTATGCCCGCATCAGTCTGGCTTACGCAAAAATAAAAGATGCCCCTGAGCAGAACATGCCCCAGCCGGACTTTCTCCTCTGCTGCAACAATATCTGCAACTGCATGATCAAATGGTACGAGAATCTGTCCATAGAGCTGAACATCCCTCTGATAATGATAGACATTCCCTTCAATCCGGACTACGAGGTCCCAGACAGCGAAGTCG
>JAFRWH010000273.1 GCA_017438085.1 Bacillota bacterium | reverse complement strand
GAGCACCGCCTGCTCCGACGAATCCCTAAGGTATGCAATAGTAAAGCTTCCGAGAAGCTGTTCCTCCGGCATGAGATAGACAGCTACACCATCTCCGGCTCTGAGCCCCGCAGGCCTTGAGTATATCCATTCTTTGGGTATAGAAAATATCGAAACACCTTCAGATATGAGCTTGCTTTTTTCCGTAAAGGACGATATATCTATCTGCTGGTTTTCCATTATGTCCATGCGCGCAACCTTGCCGTTCAGCGCCATTGCCTGGTCCCAGCTGACAGCGGAAGCAATGACGCTCTCCTTCGGAAGCTTGGCCTGCCTGAAGGATGCAGCATCCACGACAGTTCCCTCTTTTATGTCAACTGCAGCCACAACTACAGTCTCCAGAGTAAGAGCTTCCCTTCCATACATCTCCCAGAATATCATCCCGCAAAGGCTCAGCGCTATCATCGCAGCCCCCACTATGTTTTTATAGTTCATGGCATCTCCTTAAATTGAAGCACAATATCGAATTGTTTATGTCTTTCATTTATGGCAAAATTATACATATACACGTTGCGATTGTCAACCATTTATTGACATTTAAGGCAAATGATTTATTTTCATCATTATAATAGACTGTCCGTTGCCAAATCCAATCTTGATATGAGGCTGTAATTGTGCAATAATTATCAAAAGAACTTATCGTTTTATTTCGGGCCTTTCTGCCCTTTCGTAAAGGAGATAGACATGCAAGTAACACTCGATCTTATGGATCTTCTAAGAGGCCTTCTGTGCATAACAGGCACAATTCTCATCATATACCTCATAGTTGCCGTGGCTAAGCTTCTGCCTACGCTGAAGGAACTGACCAAGACCATGGAAAAGCTCAATACCATGATGGACGATGTTCAGGCTATAGTATCCACAGCCAAAAAAGGCACCGAGAATGCCGGCGAAGCGGTTGAAAAGCTGTCCGACACCATGAAGGATCTTTCCAAAAGCATGGCAAGCAACAAAAGCACCATCGGGGCCGCCACTAATCTGATAAATGCCTCTGCCGGTCTTACCCGCATACTGGCAGGAAAAGACGGCAAGACCAAGTCCAAAAAATAAAAGCAGCCGTAAACCATGACAATAAAAAACCTGTATCCCGCTGATGACGGAATACAGGTTTTATTTTTTCCGAATTATTCGGCTATAAGCATGTCCGCGCTGCGCAGATAGAAATCGCTTATGCGGTCGTTAACATTCTGCGCATGCTTTTCAAGGCTGTTCCCTTCCGCATCAGAAAGGCCAAGCCTTAAAAGCTCCCCGGCTATCTCTTCCGAAACCGTTTTTATGCGCGATGACTGATCTCCTGACGGATCCAGTATCATATCCTCCAGTGTATCTGACAGTTTACCAAGCGCGGGAAGCTCCCGCAGACCTCTGAACCACCACTTGTAATAAGGCATATAGCGTCTGTTCAGTAGATATGCTGCATGTACAGCTCTTTCCGCAAATCCATATACAGCCAGCTGCGCCGCAGCCTTTTCTCCGTGAGCCAGACATCTGGGATAATTGTATATGCCTGACTGGGACATCATCATAAGAGCCCCCGCCAGCTTTTTCAGCCTGACATCCTCCGGCATATCCGAAAGATAAGCCCTTATTGCGCTGAAGCGTCCGAAGCTGTCTAAGAAAACTTCGCCGTTGGTCGCTTCCAACAGGTATTCCTCCGGAAGTGAAAGCCACTGCCCGGTGCTCAAAGGGTTATCAAGGCTCTTTGCAGGATCCGTTCCAAAATTGAAGCTGCCCGTGCCTGTGCACCTTTCATAGAACTCGTCAATGCGCAGCACGCCCCTGCGTCTGCCTCCCGCAGGTATCATTATGCTCCTGCTGTATCCCATGAACTCTTTCGGAAGCTTGTCGTAAGCCCGCTGTAGAAGGAACTCATCCCGCCGGCTTACTATGTCTTCTCCGGGTATGAAAATGCAGAAGCCCGGCTCAAAATCGTGATCAGAAGACACGTCATCGTCAAAGCCCAGACATTCCGAACCAGGGCCTGCCACGCCAACTGCAATAAAAGGCTCAAGCTGAGGGAATTCCCCCAGCATGGCCTTTCCGTAAGCTTCATAATAGAGTTTTGAAAGTTCAAGACCTTTCATAGATAACCTTTGCCCTGCGGGCCAGTTCCGCCTCCCGGTCCTTCTGACCATAGAAACCGAATATAGGCGCGCACTTTTCACATACGAAAGCGTAATTTCCGTCCTGAATCTGTCCTTCGGTGTTCAGATAGCCCCAGGCTCTGTCAAGCTCTGAACTTATAAGCGGCATACCTATGACAGTCCCGTACTGTGCGGCTCCGGTGTCTGCCAGGTTCAGGCAGCTGATAGCGATCTCAGGCTCAGTGCCATCCATCATGCCCATCACCTCGATGGCTTTTTCGTAGCACTCTCTGGCCTCCTGGTACCTGCAAAGGTCCTGCAGCGCAAGACCCTTGTTATTGTAAAGGCCGCCAAGCCGTATATCAGGCTTGATTTTACCTTCATTGATAAATATATCAGAGAAGATGTTTTCAGCCTTCAGAAAGGCGCTGAGAGCCTCCTGAGCCATGCCAAAAGCCTTGTATACTGTTCCCGCATTCACATAACAGGTCCCACCGGAAACGGTATCTCCGTATTCCAGCTGCTTAAGCAGCTCAAGCGCCGCTGCTGCATGCTCAAGCGCCTCATCTTTTCTGCCAAGCTTTCTGTAAAGTCCCATGAACTCATTGTGCATGGCAAAGCAGCCCTTAAGATCCCGGCCCAGTTCAGCCTCATCCATCCAGTACTTCAGAGTGCGTTCTGCGGCATCGTAATCGTTCGAGGCAAGCTCCTCGTTGACTTTGTCTATCACCCGCTCCACGGGGATCTGCCTTACCGGTGCCTCCTTCTCCCACTGCTCGGTGCTGAAGGGACAGTTCGGCTCCTGATAATCTTCTTTATTCAGCGGCATTGCTACTTTACAGCCTCATCCATTACTCTGAGCACGTTTCTGTAGCCGATCTTGTCGATCTCGGCTTCTGTAAAGCCTTCCTTCTTAAGAGCAGCCTCAAGTATATACATCTTGTCGCAGCTTGGGATCTCCAGATTGCCGCCGATGCCGTCGAAATCGGTGCCAATGGCTACGGTGTCGACGCCTGCAACATCCACACTGTGACGTGCATGCTGTGCCAGTCTTGCCGCGGTGGAATTGTGATCTGCAGTGGTCTTGTCGGGACCGTAGGTGTCCTCGTTCAGGAACTCAGGTCCGAAGTTCAGGCCGGTGCAGCCGCCCTTTGCAGCCAGCTTCTTAAGTCTGGAATCGTCCAGGTTCCTCTTGTGGGGAGAAAGAGCCATGGCGTTGGAATGTGTCGCAACGAAGGGCTTGGTAAGAATATCGCAGAGATCGTCAAAGCCGCCGAAATTCAGGTGATAGGTATCCACCAGAATGCCAAGCTCCTGCATGTACTGAACGGCCTCCTTGCCGAAGGGCTTAAGTCCCTTCATCATGTCAGCTTCCGCCCAAGCATTTGGATAGGCGAAGCAGTTTTCGTTGTTCCAGATTATGGACAGAGCTCTGTAGCCATCATCGTAGAGCTTCTTCAGGTTCTCCAGCTTGCCCTGGACAGCTCTTCCATCTTCCATGGTAAGAACTGCGGAAAGCTTTCCGTTGAGCCAGTTTCTGCGTATGTCGTTGGCATTTCTTGCAGGAGCAACTATGTCGCTGTGCGCAGCAACGCTCCTGTTGAAGATCTCGGTTCCCTTCTCTATGTAGGTCCAGTCGTCGAGCTCAAGGCCTCTTCTCTTCCAGCCTTCGGGCGAAGGAAGGAAAACGGCAAAAAACTGCGCCATGGCATTGCCGCGGATCAGTCTTTCAAAATCTACCATTCCCGGCATCTTCATAAGATCTGCGGGGCCTTCTCCGGTCAGTTCGGAAAAAATGCCCTTCATAATGGTATCGCAGTGCATATCTATTGCATGAATCATAAAAGCATACCTCCTTAATACAGCATCATAAACTTATGTGACAATATTATATACTGCAGCTGCGGTCCTTAGCAAGAGTTAGCTGCCGCAAACCACATCGAGCTATATAGATTTGGTTTTCTTTTAGAATTATTTGTTTTAATAATAAATGCTATTTAATAAGTTTAGGGTATTTAATTCCTGTTTCAAATATTGTAGAATAATATAGTTTTCATTAATAACAAAATCGCAAGATTTTCAGGAGGTAGAAAGCAAAAATGTACAAAATCGTCAGAAAAGAGGAGCTGAACTCAGCTGTAAATCTTTACGAAGTTGAAGCTCCTTTTATTGCACGCAAGGCTCAGCCCGGCCAGTTCATCATCCTGACCCTGGCTAATGACGGCGAAAGAGTACCCTTTACCATCGCAGGCTATGACCGCGAAAAGGGAACTGTCACCATCATCGTTCAGACCATCGGCGCCACCACCAAGAAGATGTCCATGCTCAAGGAGGGAGACTACTTTGAGAACTTCGTAGGTCCTCTGGGCAAGCCCACCGAGATGGAAGGTCTAAAGAAGGTCTGCGTTGTAGGCGGCGGCGTAGGAAACGCCATTGCTTACCCCATCGCCAAGGCTCTTCACGACCAGGGCACCATCG
Organism: Bacillota bacterium; assembly: GCA_017438085.1. The sequence continues at coordinate 11,372 of JAFRWH010000273.1, read as the reverse complement.
TGCACACTGTAGTAGGCTTCAGAAACAAGGATATCATCATTCTGGAGAAGGAATTCGGCGAATGCAGCGACGAGCTGGTCATTATGACAGACGACGGTTCCTACGGCCAGAAGGGTGTCGTTACCGTAGGTCTTCAGCAGCTGCTTGATGCAGGCAATAAGTACGATGAAGTCATCACCATCGGACCCATGATAATGATGAAGTTCGTTGCCAAGCTCACTAAGGAATACGGCGTAAAGACTGTTGCCAGCATGGCTCCTATCATGATCGACGGCACCGGAATGTGCGGCGGCTGCAGAGTCACCGTCGGCGGCGAGACCAAGTTCGCCTGCGTTGACGGCCCCGACTTCGACGCCTGGGAGATCGACTACGACGAAGCTATGGAAAGAGGCAGAATGTATGGTGAATGGGAGAGACACGCATACGACGAAGCATGCAATCTCTTCAAACAGGAGGTAAAGTAAATGCCTAATATGTCATTAAAGAAGAACCCCATGCCCTCTCAGGATCCCAAGGTCCGCGCTCACAACTACAGCGAAGTTGCCCTGGGCTACACCGAAGAGATGGCTCTGGATGAAGCAGCAAGATGCCTCAACTGCAAGAACAGACCCTGCGTATCCGGCTGCCCCGTAAATATCAAGATCCCCGATTTCATCAAGAAGATAACAGAAAAGGACTATGAGGGCGCTTATCAGGTAATCAACGAAGACTCCTCCCTGCCTGCAGTATGCGGCAGAGTATGCCCACAGGAATCCCAGTGCGAAGGCAAGTGCGTAAGAGGCATCAAGGGCGAGCCCGTCGGCATCGGCCGTCTGGAAAGATTCGTTGCAGACTGGCACAATGCACATTCCACCGAAGCACCCGTTAAGCCCGCAAGCAACGGTCACAAGGTTGCAGTTATCGGTTCCGGCCCCTCCGGCCTCACCTGCGCAGGCGATCTGGCCAAGAAGGGTTACGACGTAACAGTATTCGAAGCTCTGCACCTTGCAGGCGGCGTGCTGGTATACGGCATCCCCGAATTCCGTCTTCCCAAGGCCATCGTTCAGAAGGAAGTTGACGGACTCAAGGCTCTGGGCGTAAAGGTCGAGACCAACATGGTCATCGGCAAGGTCCTCTCCATCGACGAGCTGATCAATGAGTACGGCTTTGAAGCCATATTCGTAGGCTCCGGCGCAGGCCTCCCCTCCTTCATGCACATCCCCGGAGAAAACCTCAAGGGCGTATATTCAGCTAACGAGTACCTCACCAGGATCAATCTGATGAAGGCTTACAGGGAGAACGCAGATACTCCTATCGCAAAGAGCAAGGCAGTTGCAGTCGTAGGCGGCGGAAACGTTGCAATGGATGCTGCAAGATGCGCTCTCAGACTTGGCGCAGAGCATGTATACATCGTATACAGAAGATCTCTTGAAGAGCTTCCCGCAAGAAAGGAAGAGGTTGAGCACGCCATGGAAGAAGGCATCGAATTCATGCTGCTGAACAACCCCGTAGAGATCCTGGCAGACGACAAGAAGTCCGTTCGTGCCATCCGCTGCATCAAGATGGAGCTGGGCGAGCCCGACGCTTCAGGCAGAAGACGTCCCATCGAGATCCCGGGTTCCGAGTTCGACCTGGATGTTGACACTGTCATCATCGCTATCGGCACCACACCCAACCCGCTGATCAAGTCCACCACCGAGGGTCTTGAAGTCAACAAGCGCGGCGGCATCATCGTTGAGGAAGAGACAGGCCACACCTCCAAGGCTCACGTTTACGCAGGCGGAGACGCTGTTACAGGCGCAGCTACCGTAATCCTGGCCATGGGCGCAGGCAAGACTGCAGCAGCAGCCATCGATAAGGAACTCAGCGCAAAATAGCCTTACAATAAAAGACGGTCATGCTTCATAAGCATGACCGCTTTTTTATTGCAATCAGCACTATTTACTTCTCGTAATAGACCTTCATGGCATTGATAAGATCCGTATAGTCAGCTGCTCCGGCTGTCTCAAAAGCAGAGTGCATTGCCAGCTGCGGCAGGCCTATATCCACGGAGCTTATGGGAAGGAAGCTGTCCAGCAGGCTGCCCAGAGTGCCGCCGCCCCTCAGATCTGAACGGTTTGCCATAACCTGAGTTTTTACACCTGCCTTTTCGCACACCAGCTTGAATCTGGCATTGGAAAGGCCATCGGTGGTGTAGCGCTGGCTGGCATTGAATTTGATCACTATGCCGCCGTTCATAAGGCTGCAGTTGCCTGCATCGTAAAGCTCCGGATGATTTGGATGTATGGCATGGGCGTTGTCAGCGGATACCAGGAAGCTCTTGGAAAGCATCATCTGGTAGTCCTGCTCATCCATGCCCAGGCAGTAAGTTATGCGCCTGAGTATATCTCTCAGCACATTTGAGCGAGCTCCCTGCTTGGTCTCAGAGCCTACTTCCTCGTTATCGAATACGCAGCACACATCGATGGAATCGTCTGCTCCTGCCTGAAGCAGTCCGTTCATAAGTCCGCAGGCGCAGGCCAGGTCGTCCAGCCTCGGAGAAAGGATCAGTTCTTCGCCGTTTCCGATAAAGCAACCCTTATCTCTGCAGTAAATGAACAGATCGCAGCCTATTATATCCTCTTCGGCAACTCCCAGCGTCTCTGCTATGAGAGCGTTAAGTGAAGGTGCTTCACTCCCTGCGCTGTAGAGAGGAATGGTATCCGAATTGGCCTTGAATTTGTATCCGTCGTTGATCTCTCTGTTCTGGTGGATGGCGACGCTGGGTATAACAAAGGTGTTCCGGTCAATGTTGAGCAGCCTGCAGCTTATCTCATCGCCATTCTTCACAAATACTCTTCCGGCTGCGGAAAGAGGTCTGTCGAACCAGCTGCTCATTATCATTCCGCCGTAGCCTTCGGTGTTGATCTGAACATATCTGTCTGATTTGATCTCTGCATGTTCCTTTATCTTAAAGCAGGGGGAATCGCTGTGAGCCGCGGAGATCTTGAACCCGCCCTTAAGCTTCTTTGGCACCCTGATGGCAAAAATGCTGGAGCCGTTCTGAGTCACAAAATACTTGCCGCCGGCTTTGATCTCCCAGCGCTTTGAAGGATCCAGCTCCTTATAGCCCTGCTCGAGCAGCATGCTCCTGAAATTGTCTATAACATGAAAACAGCTGGGGCTTTCATGTATGAAGTCCAGCAGCTTCTGCGCGTTTTCTCTTACTTCTTTGCTTAACATATTAACGACCTTTCTCTGAATATATACAGGTTCAGTTTATATATCAATTATATAGTCGCTTATGTTCCCTTTCAAGAAGAAAAGAAGCCCGCAGAAAGAGCTTCTTTTCTTTATTATTCATCAGCCGTAATGCCTCTTGCTATGCTTCCACTTCGTCAAGAACTCTCAGGGCATTGCCGTAAGAGATCTTGTCGATCTCTGCTTCGGTGAAGCCGTGGCGCTTGAACTCTCTCTCAAGTATCCACATCATATCGGGGGATGCCACCTCAAGATTGCCGCGGATGCCGTCAAAATCGGTTCCAAGAGCAACAGTGTCCACACCTGCCACATCGGCTATATGCCTTGCGTGCTCTGCGATCAGGAAGGCTGTGGAATCCTTGCAGGCATCATTGCTTTCAGGAGTCTGGGTCTTCTCATTCAGGAACTCTGCGCCGAAATTGAGTCCGGTGCAGCCACCCTTTGCAGCCAGCTTCTTAAGTCTGGAATCATCCAGATTTCTCTTGTGGGGGGACAGAGCCATGGCGTTGGAGTGAGTTGCAACGAAGGGCTTCTTCAGTATATCGCAAAGATCATCGAATCCGCCGAAGTTGAGGTGAGAGCTGTCCACAACTATGCCCAGCTCCTCCATGTACTGAACAGCTTCCTTGCCAAAGGGCTTAAGACCCTTCATCATATCTTCCTCTGCCCAGGCATTGGGGTATGCAAGGCAGTTTTCGTTGTTCCAGATGACGCCCATCACCCTGTAGCCAAGGTCGTAGAACTTCTTTATATTCTCCAGCTTGTTGTCAACAGCCCTGCTGTCCTCAATGGTGAGCATGGCGGAGACCTTTCCGTTCAGGAAGTTTCTTCTGATGTCCTTTGCGCTGTATGCCATTGCGATGATGTCGCTGTACTTTTCGGCATTGGCCTTCAGGATCTCGGCGCCCATGCGAATGTGGTCCTGATCGTCAAGCTTGAAGCCTTCTCCGAAGAACCTGCTGGCTCCCGGTGGAAGCATAAATACCGCAAAAAACTGGCACATGGCCTGAGCCTTTGCAAGGCGCTCAAAGTCCACCATTCCGTCCATTTTGAACATATCGGGACTGGGATTTCCGGCGACCATTTCCCTGACGCTTCTGTTCAGGGTATCGCAGTGCATATCTACTCCGTGAATCATAATTTACCTCCTTTATGATAAAATGAATTATAAACTGATTAATTATATACTATCAGCGGGCTTTTCCGCAAGAAGCAGCCTGAAGACTCACCTGCAGAACGCAAATAAAAACAGCACCACCGCTTTTGGGTGATGCTGCTTTCTTTTCAGAATGACTTATTCCAAAGCCTTTTCGGGGACTGGCCCTACTTCATTGCCTCATCCTTTACGCGGAGAGCATTTCTGTAGGAGATGGCATCCAGGTCAGCCTCGGTGAAGCCTTCCTTGCGGAGAGCATTCTCCAGGATGTACATCTTATCGCAGGAACCGATCTCAAGATCGCCGTTGATGCCGTCGAAGTCGGTACCGAGAGCAACAGTTGCAATACCTGCCTTGTCAGCGATGTAGCGGGCATGTCTTGCCAGCTGAGCTGCGGTCTGATGAATGTCGTGATCGTTGCTTTCTGCGGTCTGAGTGTCTGCATTGGAGAATTCAGGTCCGAAGTTGATGCCGGTGATGCCGCCGTTCTTTGCCAGAGCTACCAGCTGCTCGTCAGTCAGATTTCTCTTGTGGTTGCAGAGCGCGCGGGCATTGGAGTGAGTAGCGACGATAGGCTTCTTCAGGATGTCTACGCAGTCGAAGAATCCGCCTTCGTTCAGGTGGGATACGTCTACCAGCATGCCGAGCTCCTGCATGTACTGGATAGCTTCCTTGCCGAAGGGCTTGAGGCCAAGCTTGTGAGCCTCAGCATCCCATGCATTGGGATATGCGAAGCAGTTCTCGTTGTTCCAGATGATGGACAGCGCTCTGTAGCCTGCATCGTAGAACTTCTTGATGTTCTCCAGCTTGCCGTCAACGGCTCTGCCGTCTTCCATGGTCAGAACTGCGGAGATCTTTCCGTTCAGGAAGTTTCTGCGGATCTCGTCTGCATTCTTAGCTGCGCCGACGATGTCCTGATGAGCTGCTACGCTTTGGTTGAAGATCTTGGTACCTGCATTTATGTACTCTTCGTCTTCAAAGCTGCAGCCGAACCACTTTTCGTGTCCCGGAGGGAGCATCCATACTGCAAAGAACTGAGCCATGTAGTTGCCGCGGATCATTCTCTCGAAGTCCACCATGCCGCTCATCTTCATAAGATCGGCCTGGGGGCCGCCCTTCTTTTCCTGCAGAATGCCCAGCATCAGGGTATCGCAGTGCATATCAATAGGTCTGAACATTTATTTTTCCCTTTCTTATGATACTTGTATTTTATTTGCAAGCGTCGTCCATAACTCTCAGGACGTTTCTGTAACCGATCTTGTCGATCTCAGCTTCGGTAAAGCCGTGTCTCTTGAGTTCTCTCTCCAGCTTCCACATCATATCGGGGGAACCTACTTCCAGATTTCCGCCGATACCGTCGAAGTCGGTGCCAAGAGCAACAGTGTCAACACCTGCAACGTCTGCAATGTGTCTTGCGTGCTCTGCGATCATGAATGCTGTGGAATCCTTGTCGTGATCCATGCTCTCAGCAGTCTGGGTCTTGGCGTTCAGGAACTCGGGGCCGAAGTTCAGACCGGTGCAGCCGCCCTTTGCAGCCAGCTTCTTGAGTCTGTCGTCGGTCAGATTTCTCTTGTGGTGGCAAAGCTCCCAGGCGTTGGAGTGAGTTGCAACGAAGGGCTTGGTCAGAATATCGCACAGATCGTCGAATCCGCCGAAGTTCAGGTGAGAAGTATCTACCAGCATGCCCAGCTCCTGCATGTACTGAACAGCTTCCTTGCCAAAGGGCTTAAGACCCTTCATCATGCCTTCTTCGTCCCATGCATTAGGATAAGCGAAGCAGTTTTCGTGGTTCCAGATGATGGACAGTGCTCTGTAGCCGTCATCATAGAACTTCTTCAGATTCTCCAGCTTGCCCTGAACGGCACGGCCGTCTTCCATGGTCAGTACTGCGGAAAGCTTTCCGTTGAGCCAGTTTCTTCTGATCTCGTCTGCGTTGGTAGCCTTAGCCACGATATCCTTGTGAGCTTCTACGCTTCTGTTGAAGATCTCGGTGCCCTTGTTGATGTAGTCCATGTCATCGATCTCGAAGCCGAAGCGGGAGCTTGAACCTTCCGGCAGAAGGAATACGGCAAAGCACTGAGCCATAGCCTCTCCCTTGATCAGTCTTTCAAAGTCGACCATTCCCGGCATCTTCATAAGATCAGCCTGGGGGCCGCCCTTCATCTGCTGGATGATGCCCAGCATCAGAGTATCGCAATGCATATCTATGCCATGCATATTATCGTCCTCCTAAATCATACTTAACTATAACGTACACTAAATTATACTACGAAACGAGGCAGCTGAAAAGCCGCCTCGAAAATTCGTTTTATAACTCTATTATTTTGCCTCGAGCTTCTTCTTGTCGTTGAGGAAGATGAAGTAAGCGATGATCAGAGCGCCGCCTACAGCGATAAGGGTCTTCCAGTTTGCAAGAGCAGGAACCATCTTGGAAAGGAAGTATGCGAAGATACCCCAAGCCATGTAAGGAACGTTGCTTACCAGGTTTTCCTTAACGCTCTTGCCGCCCATGGTGAATCTCATCAGCAGCATGGAGCCCATCATAGCAACCAGGCAGTAGCTGAATGCGTGTACGATGTTTGCGGGAAGTACGCTGATGATCCAAGCGCGTACAAGAACGGTGATCAGAAGCAGTACCAGGTTAGCGAATACGGAAGCAACGATACCGGTGATGGTAGCGACCTGACCACGCGGAGTGTTGATGTCAGCGTCTACGTTCTTCTGTACAGCCATGGATACAGGGAATCTCATTCCGCCTACGTTACCGGAAAGGTAAGCGATGTAGGTACCGGCGGAACCGAGGATGGGCCAATAGGTCTCAGGCTCGGAGATCCACATACCGAAGCCGATAGCTGCGATAGCGGTCAGACCGGAAACATACATGGTGCCGGGAGCCTTGTAGCCCTTGATGAAATAGAAATATGCGATGGGTAAATAGCTGAGCACAAAAGCAACGATCATGGTGAAACGACCGATCTTGTGTACGCCGGGCATAAAGTTCTGTGCGTAATCCTGCTCAGCGGTAAGGTTTTTATTTTCTGCCATTTTAAATTTTCCTCCTGATTGAGTGATGCTGATTGGATTAGCCCATGAAGTTCTGGAACACGATCTGGCCTGCGATCATACCGAAGATCATGCAGATAACCATGGAGAAGGTTCCGAGGACTTTGCTTCCGGTCTTCTTTACGATTGCATTGACAATGATAGCAGCGATGGTGGAAACGATCAGAGCTGCGCAGTTGTCCTTTACGAAGAAGTAGTCGATGATGGTTGCGCTCAGCATACCAAACATAGCAGCATTGCCCATGTAGTTGGTGTAGGAGATTCCGGATCCCTTACGGGCCTTCTCAACAGCCATGTCGAGGGGCTTGAGCATGATGATGCAGTTGATGAAGTAAGGAGCAGAAGCAGTTACCATGCAGAAGATAGCAAAGGTAAAGATAGCTTCGGTCATTCCTTCGGAACCAAGAGCAACACCTGCGGTGGTGGCAGCGATGTTAGCCATGTAGAGTTCCCAGCCGGGAGCACCGATAACGCCGCAGCGCATGAAAGTGGTAGCGGAACCAACCATAGCGATCAGGGTCAGAGCAACAGCGATTGCATTCATTGCGGGGCCTACTGCAGCAGCAGCACCGACCTTCATGCAGTCATTGATCTCTTCCTTGGTCAGAAGATTGTTTCTCTTGTTGAATGCCATTGTGTGTCTGTAGAACAGACCGGACTGTACAAGTACCCAGACGATCAGGATTCCGGCGAAGAGCCAGAGTGTCGGGTTCATTGCTTTTACAACGCTCATTAATAATCCTCCTTAAGCGATGAAAATATATATAATTTCTGATATGTCTGAAAAGATTATAGTCCTCAGACAAACCTTTGCCATTATACGCTCATTTGGCATAAAAAAACAGGCTTTCTATACATCTTTGTGATAGAAAGCCTGTTTTATTCTTATACTGTATGACGTTATGCCGTATCTGAATAAATGAATATAATTCAGAATACTGCTTAGCTCTGGCTGTTGGAGAGCTTAAGGAAACGCCATTTGCCCTGATGATAACGGATCTGCATGAGTATGGTTCTTACCAGCTGATCGCCGACCATTGCGATCCATGCGCCCCAGAGTCCCAAGCCGAGGACCTTGATGCACAGTATTCCAAGGATGCTTCTGAGACCAAGCACTGTTACGAATGTTACCATTGCAGGGAACTTGGTATCGCCTGCTCCTCTCAGAGCGCCTGCCTGTATGAACTGGGAGCTCTGGAAAGGCTGCATCAAAGCTACCATCAGCAGCAGTCTGCCGCCCAGGGCTATTATCTCAGGCGTCTTGTTGTACCAGCTTACGACCGTTCCCCCGAATACCGCCAGCAGTATGGCTATTACAGTAGAAGTTATATAACCGATGGTGCAGGTGTGTCTGGTGTAATTGTCTGCCATATCCAGACGCCTCTTTCCAAGGCTCTGTCCCATAAGCGTAGTGGAAGATGTTGCAAAGGCAAAGCCTGTCATAAAGCTCATGGACTGAATGTTCATGCATACCTGGTGAGTTGCGTAGGCAACATCGCCGAGGCTGGTCACCAGTCTTGTGAAGATGATGATACCTATGCGCATGAACACCTGCTCTATCATGGAAGGAATACCGATGTTTACGATGCTCTTCAGGTCTTCCCAGTCGAATTCGAACTTTTCCTTGAAATCCAGGTAGATGTAGCGGCTCTTTGAAAGCAGCACGCCCAGGGCGATGCAGAAGGCTACGGTCTGTCCTATGACTGTGGCGAGGGATGCGCCTGCGACCTTCATGTAGGGGAAGCCCAGCTTGCCGTAGATCAGCAGGTAGTTGAAGATCACGTTGACCACATTTGCGGTGGTGTTGTAGAACAGGGGCATCTTGCTGTCGCCTATTCCGCGCAGCGAGGATGTTATGGTATTAGTAAGGCAGAGCGGAACAAAGCCCCACATCTGTATGCGCAGATATTCACATGCAAACTCGTAGGTCTCAGGTGATATGCCGTTGCCTGCCACCAGCCTGATAAGAGGTCTGGTGATCATAACGCCGACTATCATCATTATAGATGAAAGCACAAGGTTGAACAGCAGCGCCATTCTGAAAGCCCTGTTAGCTCTCTTCTGGTCGCCCATGCCTCTGAGTCTCGCTACCATTGCAGTGGTACCGGTGTTCATGGCCATCAGAGCGGTCATAAGTATGAACTTGGGGTTCATGGAAAGACCTACTGCAGAAAGACCCTGAACGCCCAGATCTCCGGGCAGGTTGCCTACCATGATCTGGTCTGCCATGGATGTGAGCTGGGTAAGCACCAGCTCCAGGAAGGAGGGCAACGCAATGGTTATAATGTCTCCGTACAGGTGACGGCTTGTGACGCCGTCGGGTTTTGGATACTTGTGCATCGGGCCTTCTGTTTCAAAATTGATCACATCGGGGCCGAATTCCAAAGAATCCAGGGTGGTGGTTATCACCCTTTGCTTCTTTACTTCTGCCATAATTTTCTCTTTTCTTTATATCTCAACTTTAATTATTACCATCGCTGCTGCTCAGCTCCTTGAAGAAGGCGCCGGTCACCTCGTCCTCGTACTGACGGGTCCAGAGATCCCAGTAAACGCCCTTAAGAGCCAGCAGTTCCTCGTGTCTGCCCTGTTCAACTATCTTGCCGTTGTGTACCACCAGAATTATGTCCGCATGCCTTATGGTGGAAAGCCTGTGGGCTATTACTATGGAGGTCCTTCCCTTGATGATAGTATCGATGGCAGCCTGTATCTTCTGCTCCGTGATAGTATCTACAGAAGCTGTAGCCTCATCCAGAACTATGATCTTCGGATCTGCAAGAATGGCTCTGGCAAAGGAGATGAGCTGCTTTTCTCCTGTGGACAGCAGGTCTCCGCCCTCGCCTACGTCGGTCATCAGTCCGTCGTCCAGCTTTTCAATGATAGGCCTTGCTGATACCAGATCTATAGCTCTGTCTATATCCTCGTCTGTGGCATTCTTGTTGCCGTAGAGCAGATTGTCCTTTATGGTTCCTGAGAAGAGATGCGGTGTCTGGAGCACATAACCCAGAGCCGAATGCAGCCAGAGCTGGGAACGCTCTCTGCTGTCCCTTCCGTCGATCAGCACCTGCCCTGCCGTCGGTTCGTAGAACCTGCAGATAAGGTTAGCCAGTGTGGACTTGCCCGCGCCGGTCTCCCCTACTATGGCCAGATTGGTGCCAAAGGGTATCTTAAGATTAAAGTCCTTGAGTATGTATTCGTCACCGTCAGGATACTTGAAATCCACATGGCGGAACTCTATATCGCCCTTTATATCCTCCCAGTTTTCGCGCTTCGGGTCGAACGCGTCGCCGTAGATCGCGATGACCTCTTCGCTGTCCTTAACATTGGGTTCTGTCTCCATAAGGCGGGTATAGCGCTCTATGTTGACCTGCCCCTGCACGAATACCGCGATGGTATCGATCAGCCAGCGCACCGGCTCCATAAGCTCCTGAGCGTAGCTCATGAACATGGAGAATGTGCCGATCTCGTTTCTCGCGATGACACCGCCCTGCCAGAGGATTATTGCGAGCGCAAGAGAAGTGGCAAACGTTGAGAATGCGCCGAAGATGCCCCTGTGCTTTGCGGTCTCGACGGATTTCGCCCTCATCTTCTGGGTGGTGTCAACGAAATCCTTATCGATGATATCTTCGATCACCAGGGACTTTATGGTCTTGGCGCCGGTTATCCCTTCGTTGAAGTTGCCGGTGATGCCCGCGTTTATCTCCCTGATCTCGCGGTTCAGGCGTATCAGCTTCTTCTGGAAAAAGCTCCAGATGATGCCAACCGCCGGGATGATTATCATTATCATGGCGGTAAGCCTTGCGTTGATCGAGAGCATTACAGCTACCGCGCCAACGATGTAGACGGAGAAGTAAGCCGTGTCGTTCACCTGCCATGCGAACAGGTCTCCTATGCGGGATGTATCGCTCATTACCCTGGAGTGTATGTAGCCCACGCT
>JAFRWH010000272.1 GCA_017438085.1 Bacillota bacterium | reverse complement strand
GGCAATAGCCTTGGATTAGTCGCCGGGCTTAAGGAAATTGGGCTTGACCAGTATTTTCTGCTCCGGGGCAGCGAACTGCCTGAGGCCGCCCAGCATGGACAGCCCAAGCTTCAGCGCTTTATAGACCTTTTCCTCGTCATAGCTTGTGCAGCTGACTACTGCGACTCTGGATCTGCTCTCCATGATGCTTGTCCCTTTTAGAAAACGCCTTCAATAAAGACTTTGATTCCAATGATTATCAGTATGGTGCCTCCCAGCAGCCCCGCCCTTCCGGCCAGCTTTGGTCCCAGTCTGGTCCCGGCCTTAAGGCCGATGAAGCAGATAAAATATGTCACGACAGCGATTATCGCCGAGGCTGCAAGGGCCTGTCCGGTGTGGTATTCGGATATGGTAAAGCCCACGGAAAGAGCGTCTATGGAAGTGGCTATGCCCTGCAGCATCAGGGCGCCGAAGCCAAGCCCTGCATGAGCTTCCTCCTTTTCCTCGATATCCCCCTTAAGGCTTTCCATTATCATCTGACCGCCTATGAACAGCAGCAGAAGCAAGGCTATCCAGGGGATGAAGGGGCGGAAAGCGTTGAAGGCCTCCACTATCATCCTGACGCAGAACCAGCCGATGAGGGGCATTATAAACTGAAAAAAGGCAAAGCACAGAGGAACTCTCCCGAGCCTTGCCCGGTCAAGCTCGCTGCCGCTGCCCGAGTATTTCAGCCCGTTGGCGACCGATACGGAAAAAGCATCCATTGCAAGTCCGACCCCGAGAGCTGCGCTGGTTATAATAAATGACGTTATTGAATTCATAATACAACTATCTCCATAATAACGATTTATTATACAGCATGATAACAGATCAGACAAGAATGAAGATTTGAAGGCATAAAAAAGATCCCCGAAGGGATCTTTAAGCTGTCAGATCAGATGACTGGCCCAAGGCAGTGGATGTCTATGGACGTGAAGTAGTGTATCGCTTCGTTTTTGGTGAGCTCGCCGTTCAGCACTCTGAGCAGCTTTTCGAAAGCCTCCTCGCCCATCTGATCTATGGTCTTTTCGCCGGTGATTATAAGTCCAGCATTAAGATCCATGTCGTCCTTCATGTTCTCGTAGGTGTTGGGATTGCCGCAGATCTTGATGACCGGCATGCTGGGGAAGCCCTGAGGAGCACCTCTGCCGGTGGAGAAGCACATGAACTGGGCTCCTGCAGCCGCCATGCCTGTCAGTATCTCAGGCTCTCTGCCCGGAGTATCCTTTATCCACAGACCCTTCTGATCGGTGATGTGCTCCGTGTAACCCAGCACGCCCTGTATGGGACGGGTGCCGCTCTTTACTATGGCTCCCAGGCTCTTTTCCTCTATGCTTGAAAGGCCTCCTGCGATGTTTCCAGGAGTAGGCTGGCCGCGCCTCATATCGCAGCCTATGCTTTTGGCTCGGGTCTCCATGGCATCCACGATCTGATAGATTTTATCCGCCACCTCTTTATTCACAGCCCTTCTGGCCAGCAGGTGCTCGCCTCCGATGAACTCGGTGGTCTCGCCGAAGACCACGGTAGCGCCCAGGTCCACCAGCTTGTCCGCAACATAGCCGATGACGCAGTTTGACGCCATGCCGCTGGTGGTGTCGGAAGCGCCGCACTTGATGGACATCACAACCTCTGAAATATCCGCCTCTTCACGCTGCTGCCCGGAGATCTGTATCACCAGCCGCCTTGCGATATCCGTGCCTACCCTTATGGCCTTGCTGACGCCGCCAAGCTCCTGAATGTGTATTATCTCCACGGGCTTTCCTGTGGCCTTGAGCTCTCTGTACATGCGCTCGTGGTCCGTGCCCTCGCAGCCCAGGCTCACGATAAGCACAGCACCCACATTGGGGCTTTTGCCGAGGCTGATCAGGGTGTCCGTCACCCTTTCAAGATCGGGAGGCAGCTGGCAGCAGCCCTGGTGATGCAGATATGCAACAGTGCCCTGCACTTCCCTGCAGATGGCCTCGCTGACATCCCCCGCGCAGGTGACCGCAGGGATCACTGCCACAAGATTTCTGGATCCTACGGATCCGTCCGGTCTTCTGTATCCATACCATTTCATAGCATGCCCTCCTATTTCTCCCAGTCGCCGCGGCCTCTCATGCTCTCAAGGTTGTGAACATGCACATACTCACCCTTTGCGATATCGCAGGACGCCATTCCGATTTCTTCGCCGTACTTTTTTATCTCTTCGCCCTTTTTGATGTCTCTCAGGGCTATCTTGTGGCCGAAGGGCACATCGCCGATGACCTTTATTATCTCCGCATTGCCCTTCTTGTCCCTGACCTCCACTTCTGTGCCGTCCGTGATGCCGTTGGCGAAGATGGTAGCCACATTGTCAAGGTCGCTGACCTTTAATGCAATATTCATACTTCCTCCTGTTACTGCTTTACCGCCAGAACGCTGACTCCGTCGGGTATTACCACCACGGACGCGTCTCTTCCCTTTATCTGATAAGCCATTTCCAGCGCTTCATCGGGACTCAGCGCCGGTATCATGTTGCACTGCCTTACGGTCTCCGGGTCCAGATAAGTGCTCACCAGAATGACTTTGTGCTTACTGAGTATCCTTGAATAGATCTGAGCGCACCACTGCTCGGAGATGGACTCCCTTGGGGGGATCTTCGAAAGATAGGCATCTATCTCTGCGGGGGTGCCCATGCGTATGAGCCTGTCAAAATTGGTGCCGCCCATGCCGTCCACGCAGCTGCAGCACATTATTATTACGCCGTCGTCGCCCGCACAGGCTTCTGCTGTGGCGACAGCCTTGGGGCTCTGATACAGGTTCTGATCCAGCGGATAGCCGCCGTTTCCGGTGACCACGATATCGCCTTCGATGCCAGGACACTGGGACCACTCCCTGATGAAGGACACCCCTGCGGCGTGAGCCTCTTCAAGATCTCCCGCCCAGGCTGCGATCACCTTCTTCTCCGCATTCAGCGCCACGTTCAGGATGAACTGCACGTTGACCCTTCTCGCCGCGCATATCATGTCCTCGTGGATGGGATTGCGCTCCAGCACGCCGGTCATGGCGTAGGGACTGGCGATGGCCTTGTAGGAGTGGTTCTCGTTGACTGTCTCTGCGGAGCAGATACCGGGCAATATGCTCTTCCTGCCGCCCGAGAAGCCCGCGAAAAAGTGAGGCTCGATAAAGCCTTCCGTTATCAGAAGATCGCATTCCGCCGCCAGGTGGTGGACAAAAAAGCCCGCGCCCGAAGGCAGCGTCCCCATATCCACGTAGTCCTCCGGCTGAAACGCCATATTGACGACTATCTTTTCATTGTCGACTATGCTGTCGCCGAACATCCTGCGCTGCTCCTCCTCTGTTGGCGGACGGTGGAGCCCGGTGGCTATCAGTATGGTGATATCCGCATCGGGGCTGCCCTTCCGTATCTCCTCCAGCTCCAGAGGAAGGGTTATCCTGCTGGGTACCGCCCTGGTGTGGTCGCTGGTCACCAGTACGACCTTCTTTTTGCCTGTCGCCAGATCTCTGAGCCTGGGAGTGCCTATGGGATTTTCCAAAGCATCCCGGATCAGCTCCGGCTCGCTCTTTTCGGGCTTCAGATGATGCATTTTCGCCGTGATCACTGCCTTCAGATTCTCCTCCGAAACATGCAGATCCAGAGCCGATGTGTAATAAGGAATCGATATAGTTTTCATGTCATGATCCTTTTCGCGCAGTTCTGCGCACTGAAGTGAAAAACTGCCTTCAGTTAAAATATAGAGGCGGTGAAAAGCCCTGTCAATATCATTGTTGCAGCAATTCCGCCTAAGACTGCGCTGTCTTCAGTTTTTAAGAATAAAAGGGCTGCAATATAAATAATTGATTAAGCCCGGGCGCCCCGAATCCTCTGTTTAGTCTTGTAAAAGCCTGCCCGAACAATTAAAATGAATGTGTTCAATACCTCTGAGGCGATTGGGCAGATTAAGTGTGCGCCCAAAGCCCGGATTTTGGCTGTAAAGAAGGAGATCCTATGAAAGACCGTTCAAAAGTCATTTTCGGCAATGAGATGTCCGAAAAAGTTTACAGCAGTGCTGTAAGATCCAAAGAAAAATACATAAGAAAATTCGGCGATGATTCCGGCGCCGACTATCCTGTGAGCATACAGGCCAATCCCTACATCGGAGAGAGCCTCGGCGTGGAGAATGTGCTGGTGGGCGAGCTTTCCCAGAATGCGCATTACAGGAAAGACCTTCCCCTGACCGAGCCGCTGTCGGACCCCTGGGACCACGAAAAGGGGCTGATCGTAGGCAATATACGTATGGGCTTCGGTCACTACCGCATATCCATGGCTATCGCTTCCGCAGCCAACGCCATGGGATACAAGCCCTACTGGATGGACCTCAATTCCTACTACCAGACCACCTGCACCAAGGTGATAGGCGCCCAGAACGACCTGTACTCCCTTGGCTCAAGACTTTCAAAGAATGCCGCCTTCAACAAGGCCGTCTGGGAACCCATGAACTACGAAGGCTTCAGGGCTCTGAGCTACAACTCTTCCGACCAGAAGAATGCAGAGCTTATGGCGCCGGTGTTCAGAAATGTGCCCAAGGACATACCTCTTGTAGGCACACATGTGTGGCCGGCTCAGGCTGCGCTGCACGCGGATATGAAGTATGTGGTCAACGCCATCCCCGACAACTGGCCTATGGCTCTGCATCTGGCTGAAGGCGCAGTCCACACCATACAGTGCCGCAACGCTTACCAGGGCTACCGCATACTCAACGGCATGAACAAGGACGCCGTCTGCAGACCCATGCCTCAGGATGCGCTGGTCTACACCGGTCATTACATCGACCACGAGCTCACCGCGAACATCGAAGCCGACTGCAGCGCCCGCATCGAACGCAGGCAGTCCGGAAAGCCCATACGCTTCCTGCTGACCATAGGAGGAGCCGGCGCCCAGAAGGAGATCTTCGCTGCCATCATAAAGCATCTGCTGCCCTCCATAGAGGCAGGCAAGGCCGCCCTGTACGTAAACGTGGGCGACTACCGCAAGGTCTGGGACGAGCTCAAGACAGAGATACCCGAGATGGCAGGCCTCGCAACTGACCACATGGGCGACTGGAAGGAAACAGAAAGCTTTGCCGCTTCCGCCCTGGACCCGGATACCGAGATCACAGGCATCCACGGCTTCTGGCACGAAAACATATTCGAAGCGGTCTACGCCACAAATCTTCTGATGCGCAGCTGCGACGTGCTGGTCACAAAGCCCAGCGAGCTGGCCTTCTATCCTGTGCCCAAGCTCTTCATCAAGCGCATAGGCAAGCACGAGATGTGGGGCGCCATCCACTCCGCTGAGATGGGCGACGGCACTCTCGAATGCCGCGACATCCCCCACATCCTTCAGATGGTGGACCAGTTCATGGAGGTCCCCGAAACTCTGGAGGAGATGTGTGAATGCATAAAGCTGAACAAGAGCATGGGGCTGTACGACGGAGCCTACAAGGTTATCCGCATAGCCATGGGGCTTAAGGGCTGATCATGATATCAATTGCCGTCCGGGGCTTTCACGGACGGCCGGAATTATAAATACAGGAGTCAAATCTATGAACGAAAGAAGAAATCTCACAGGCGCCGAAAAGGCCGCATATGGTCTGGGCGCCATAGGCAAGGACATGGTCTACATGCTGTCCGCCAGCTACGTCCTCTATTACTATCAGGACCTGCTTGGCGTCAACGCCATTGCCATGGGAACCATACTGCTGGTGGCGCGTATTTTCGACGCCTTTAACGATCCCATCATGGGCATCATCGTGGCCAAGACCAAGACCCGCTGGGGCAAATTCCGTCCCTGGCTGATGATCGGTACCGTCACCAACGCATTTATACTTTACTTTATGTTCGCCTGCCCGCCCAGCCTGGACGCCGGCGGCCTGGTAGCCTACGCTGCAATTTTCTACATACTCTGGGGAGTCACCTACACCATGATGGACATCCCCTACTGGTCCATGATCCCCGCATTTACTCAGGGCGGCAAGGAGCGTGAAGGGCTGACCACTCTGGCCAGATCCTGCGCAGGCGTGGGTTCTGCTCTGGTGACCATCTTCACGATGATGGCAGTTCACGCTATCGGCGGCGCCAACGAGCTCGTGGGCTTCAAGTGGTTCTCTCTGATAATCGCCATACTCTTTATCGTATTCATCACCATCACCTGCATCTTCATCAAGGAAAAGGCCACCGTGGACATGGAGACCGCTTCCGTGGGGCAGATGTTCAAGGCTCTGGTGCAGAACGACCAGGCCATGGCCATCGTTATCGCCATCGTGCTGATCAACTGCTCCATCTACATCACCTCCAACCTGGTCATCTACTTCTTCAAGTACGACTTCGGCGGCACCGGCTGGTACAACAGCTACACGCTGTTCAACATGTTCGGCGGCGCCATCCAGATCCTGTCCATGATGATCTTCTATCCGCTGCTCAGAAAGTTCGCTGACAACATGAAGATCTTCTACATCTGCCTTGCCAGCGCCATCATCGGCTACGCAGTGCTGCTGGGGATAGCCTTCACCAACATGAACAACGTGTTTATCCTCTTCGTGCCGGGCTTCTTCATCTTTGCGGCCAACGGCGTGCTGCAGGTCCTGACAACGGTATTCCTGGCGAACACCGTCGAGTACGGTGAGCTCAAGAACGGCCGCCGCGACGAATCCGTTATCTTCTCCATGCAGACCTTCGTGGTCAAGCTGGCCAGCGGTCTGGCCGCCTTCGTGGCTTCCATCTGCCTGTCCGTATTCAGCCTCCAGAGCGGCACCGATGTGTCCGAGGCGGATATGGTCAGGGACTTCTCGCTGGAAGTCGCAGCCAGCTCAAGAGTCGGTCTCCGCATGACCATGACCCTTATCCCCATCGCAGGTCTTTTCATAGCCATACTGTGGTTCAAAAAGAAGTATCTGCTGACCGAAGAAAAGGTAAACGATATCAGCAGGCAGCTTGCTGAGAGGAAATAGCTGATTGATGCACGGATTATCACCAAATCAAAAAAACAAATAACTTGGTGATACGTTTTGCCGATTGAAAAAAGGATAAGTATCACCATTTTTCCGAGGGTTTCCGGATTGGTGATACTTTTTTCTAAAGTTTAGGTTGTCAAAATACAAAAATCAGCCTATTTTGTATTTAGAATCGTTCCGAATCAATGAGATTGATCGAATAATTATCACCGAAAAGCAGAGATAAATATATTTGGTGAGAAACACCGTTTTTAAAAGCCTGGTCCTATATCACCATTCATTGAAAAACAAGGGAAGTGGTGTACAGACCCACTGACACGGAGGCCTCAAATGATTCAAAACATAGGAAACATAGCCTTTATACTGAGCACACCTAAGACTGCGTATGCCTTTGCCCTGCTGCCTACGGGCCAGCTGGAGCACCTGTACTACGGCGCTCCGCTGCAGCTGGGAGGGCCTTCGGGCTTCATCGACGAGGCTTCAGCCGAGGGCAGCCGTCTGCTGGCAGCCCTTGAACCCCTCAGGGAAAAGCATGCCTTTGGTCCCGGCACCTCGGTCATCTATGACCGGGACCATCCCCAGTACAGTCTGGACGACATGCGGCTGGAATACTCCGCGCCGGGCAAGGGCGACCTTAGGGACCCCGCCCTGGAGCTGACCAACGCCGACGGCAGCCTGAGCTCGGACTTCAGATTCGAGAGCGCAGAGATCATAGATGAAAAGCTGCCCTTCAAGACCCTCCCCGGCTCATATTTTGAGGAAGGAAACGCGCAGCAGCTCTGCATCAGCCTGCTTGACAAGGAAAACAAGCTGAAGCTGGAGCTCTGCTACTATGTTTTCGAAGACTGCGACGTCATAAGCCGCAGCGCAAGGCTGGTGAACCTGGGCGATGAGCCTGTAAGCATACGCCGCTTCATGAGCCTTCAGCTGGATCTTGACCGTCCGGGCTATGTTTTTTCCGGCTTTACCGGCGCCTGGGCCAGGGAGATGCAGAGAACGGACACCTTGCTGAACGCAGGCAGATATTCTCTCGGAAGCCGCAGCGGCGCCAGCTCGCACAGGGCCAATCCCTTTGTGATGCTTCATCCTTCAGACACCACTGAAGACCACGGCGAGGTCTACGGCTTCAATCTGATCTACAGCGGAAATCACCTGGAAAGCGCGGAAGTCAGCCCCTTCGGCAAGACCCGCTTCATGACAGGCATCAATCCCGAAGGCTTCGGCTGGACGCTGCAGCCGGGAGAAGACT
>JAFRWH010000271.1 GCA_017438085.1 Bacillota bacterium | reverse complement strand
TGCGCTTGTTGATTCAGTGTTAAAGTTATATCAGAAAACAATAATAGCTTTTTCAGATAAAGGAGGAAAGAAAATGTCACTTAAATTTGAAAAAGACAAAGTATATCTTATGCCTGTATTCTTCGGACCGTCCTCTATGCAGGTCGAGCCGTGGGAAGGCGGACGTGGAATGAACGATCACTTCCAGCCCGGCGAAGTTAACGTTGTACAGGTCACCTACGAGACCGACAGGGAGACTCTCGAGAAAATGATCCCGGAGTGCTACACCCTTAACGATCCGTACGTAAGCGTAACTCTCTGCGAGTTCACCAACCTCGGATGGCTCAACGGCGCTACCTACAACCTGATCAACATCAACGTTCCTGTTCACTTCAAGGGTGAGAGAGACGACCTGGACGGAGACCTGGTACTTGCAATGTTCGAGAACCACTGCGATCCTATCGTAGGCGGCCGTGAGACCATGGGTTATTCCAAGCTCTACTGCGACATCCCCAGAGTCCGCAACGTGGACGGAAAGAAGATCGCTTATGCTTCCAGCTGGGACTTCCGTTTCATGAAGATGGTAGTTGATACCACGAAGCCTGCTCCGGATGCTGAGACCCTTAAGAAGAGCGAAGCAAGATCCGCCGGTAAGATGCACTATAAGTACATTCCGGCAGTCAAGGAATTCGATGAGGATCCTGCAAAGAACTTCACCACTCCGGCCATCGCATACCCGACCATTCTTCCGAAGTGGAAGAGACCGGCAGATTATCCGTATCCTCTCAGAGTGCCCGAAGTTACCTATTGCGACGGCAGCGTAGAGTTCTACGAGCCCGAATGGGGCGACTGGCCGACCTACTGGAATGTAGGACACGGTCTTGCAAGCCTCAAGTGCAAGAGAGTCATCGCAGCCAAGGTCCTGACCTACGACGAGCCCTGCGAGTACACCACTTGCTACAGACTCAGATAATTACTGCAGTAACTTTATTGACGCCTGCCCGGATTATTTCCGGGCGGGCGATATAAGCCATTATTCTTATTGATCATTTAAGGAGTTTTATATGGACGCTTTAGGTATCATCGGCTTGTTAGCCGGTATCGTGATACTGATCGTGGTCAGTTACAAGGGATTCCACGCAGTACCCACGACTATCCTTGCCGCAGCAGTAGTTCTTCTGCTCAACGGCATAAACCTCTGGACAGGTTTCTCCACCGCATGGATAGGCGGACTTGCCGGAGTATTCACAGCATATTATCTGCTGTTCCTCTTCTCTACCATCTTCGCTAACGTAATGCAGGAGACCGGTGCCTGCACCACTGTTGCTTATAAACTGATCGACTGGTTCGGAAAGAAGCACATCATGACGGTACTTACTCTTCTGTGCTTCGTCCTTTGCTTCGGCGGAGTTTCCTTCTTCGTTATCATGTTTGCTATCGGACCCATCGCATTCAGCATGTTCGCTGAGCTGAACGTTCCGAGGAAGGCCATCATACTTCCGGTAGCCGCAGGCGCAGGCGCATTCGTTCTTGCCTGCCCGGCATCCACTCAGCTCTCCAACGTCATTCCGACCGCGCTGGGAACCACCCTTACCGCAGCTCCCATACTCGGCATAATAATGGCTCTGGTAGGCATGATCGCATCCATCATCTACTGCGAAAAGGCTTACGCAAAGATGATGAAGGAGGTCGCTGAGGGCAAGGATCCCGGCTGGGTCGCTGACGCTTCCATCCCGCCGCTCAGGGAGAGGGACAACGTTCCTTCCGCAGTTGGCGGATTCGCACCGCTGATCGTGGTCGTAGCGCTGATCATCGTTGGTTCCATACTCAAGTGGTTCGGCGGCAACGCGACAGAGCTTGCCGTAATATCCATGATCGCAGGAACGATAGTCTGCATACTCTTCAACTTCAAGTTCTTCAACGGCAAGATCGCTCCTCTTGCCAAGGGTCTGCTTGCAAAGAGCGCTGTTGGCGCTGCAGGCTCCGCTCTC
>JAFRWH010000270.1 GCA_017438085.1 Bacillota bacterium | reverse complement strand
ATGCCCGCTTTTTAACCTGCATGGACTTCACATTTTTCTGCAATTTCCTCTTGACTTTTTATTTGCAGACTTGATCGCCGTACCCATGGGCTGCTCGGGAATGGCGCCGGCGGAGCCGATGAAGATGAGGCGAACGCAGTGCTCTCGGCACTGATCGACGATGTCCTGCGTTCCGTCCACGTTCACGTGCCAGATTATTTCCGCCACCAGATTGCTGACGGAGACCATGGCCGCGCAGTGGATGCAATAGGCAGTGGTGTTTTCAGGAATATCTGCAAACAGGGTTTCAAGAGAAGCAATATCCGTCACATCGCCCTCAATGACTAGGGCCTCCTTCGGCAGATGTCGGGCTGCTGTCCTTCTGTTTTTCATAATTCTCAAACAATTCCGGAATAAATCTAAAACATTGCTCCTATATAATCAGACCATCCTTGAAAAAGGAAAAACAGTCACTCTACAGGAGGAATCAATATGAAAACAAACTTTATTGGCAAGTGCTATGCTGGGATGGACGGTATGGTCAAGGGTATGAAACGTACTAATCTGAATTGGAAGCAGGACGGCAAGGCCGCCGAGGCAGAGAAGACGATCCACACCCTGACCCGGGAGATCGGCAATCTCACTGTCGTCATGCTTGACGGCGACCGCTCTGTCGGCCCGGACATCAAGGAGCGCTATGCTGCCATTCTGGAGGCCCGCAAGCTCATGGCTGAGGCAGAGGCCGGAAAGAAGCACACGAAAACAGTGTGCCCGCGCTGCGGCAAAAAGAGCGCAGCAGGGATGCACTATTGCGGCTGGTGCGGCGAAGCTCTCGTTTTGGAAGCACTCGTCGAGGAAGATAATTAAGCGCGTACAGAGCGAAGGAGGCAGCGCAGGCTGCCTCCCTTTTTTGATTATTTACCAAAACTTCCCACATAAAAAGTGGGCGCAAAGCCGCATGAAATCTGGGAAAGCAGCCATGAGATAGTGTCAGGCAGCAACGGGAGACTGAGAAATTCCGAGTGCCGAGCGCAGATGCTGTGGGAGCTTGGCCAGAAAGCTATGAGTGAAGGCTTGCATCTGCTCATCTGAGACAGCGAAGCATTCTCTCACTGTGTCCAGCAGCGCTTCAAGAATCAGCGCCAGCGTCTTTGTAAAACTGATCTCCGCAGCTTCTACAGTCATGAGCCAGAACAGTTCCCCAAGTGTACGGTCATCTGAAGCCGCCCGTTGATTGACAGCGAGGATCATGTACCGGACGCAAACAATGGCCAGGCGACAGGTGAAGGAATCAAAGGACGGACTGTTGGACTCCTTCAAGAGTTTCAGATACTGCTTGCAGGTTTTGAAATACACCTCAATGTTCCATCTGACCCCATAGCGGCGAATAATCTCTTCCTCAGAAATATCCGTATCCGTAGAAATCAGAGCAACCCAGTCTTTACGCTTCGCTCTGTTTCGGACGAAGACGATACGAACGGGGATTCTGGATACGATCTGCCTATTCTCTTTCTGGATCAGGTTTGCCTCAACAGAAAGCAGATACTTGGAGCGTCCCGGACGTTTGCGGTTCATGGCATAGATTTTCTTCAGATCAAGCTGCTTGTCCTGGTACTCGTAAAACACCTTACCGGATTTCTTGAGCATAGCGAGCACGTCAAGTGACAGCTCTTTCTTGATGGCGGTAATACCCTTTGGAGTGGCAAACCAGCTGTCAAACAAAACATAGCTTGCCTTATGCCCGGCCTTTATGGCGTCTTTTAGCATTCCAAGGAGAATATCCGGGGCTTTCTGCCTCGCCTGCTTACGAATTCTTCCAGCAAGAGAACGACCGTCGCACTTTTTAGCTGGGCAGGTCAGCAGTTCGTCCCTGCCTGAGGACAGAGGGCAAAAGTCTATGGGAATACTGGAATACTCGTCTGACCAAAGCAGCGTCAGGATACGGAAGCCCCGTTCATACTTCATGGTCACATGATTGAAGAACTTCGACACCAGTTCCGTCTTCTT
>JAFRWH010000269.1 GCA_017438085.1 Bacillota bacterium | reverse complement strand
TCCATGGACGACACCGCCCTCAGGAACCTTGAGGAGAGACTCAAGTACCTGAGGAATCTGGAGGAGCGCAAGGAGACCATCAAGGCTTCCATAGAAGAACAGGGCAAGCTGACTGAGGAATTGGCTGCAGAGATCGACGCAGCTGAGACTCTTGCCCGTCTGGAGGACCTTTACAGGCCCTATAAGCCCAAACGCCGCACAAGGGCAAGCATCGCAAAAGAGAAGGGTCTGGAGCCGTTGGCTGAAGCCCTGCTGGCTCAGGATCCTGCGGCGAACCCGGCGGACCTGGCACTGCCATTTGTGGACGCTGAAAAAGGCGTAGAGAGCATAGCTGATGCTCTTGCGGGCGCCTCTGACATCATCGCGGAAAGCATTTCCGACAGCGCCGAAAACCGCCAGCTCCTGAGGGACATGATGGCCGAAAACGCCGTTATTAAGAGCGTTGCGGCAAAGCCCGAGGAGGATTCGGTCTACAGAAATTATTACGATTTCAGCAGCCCTGCAAAGAAGATCGCAGGGCATCAGGTGCTGGCCCTGAACCGGGGTGAAAAGGAAGAGTTCCTTAAGGTGAGCGTGGAACTGGAACACGAGGCCGCCAAAGAAAAGCTGGCCTCTCAGTCCGTAAAGACTGAAAAAGGATCAAAGTCCGCAGGCACCGATGCTCTTGACCCCGAAAAGCTTGCTGCATCAAACCCCTGCGCAGCTCTGGTCCGCGCCGCATCCGACGATGCCTACGACAGACTCATATGGCCATCTCTTGAGAGAGAACTAAGAAGCAGCCTCACAGATGCCGCAAATGAAGGAGCCATCCATAACTTCGCACTGAATCTGAAGCCGCTGCTGATGCAGCCCCCTGTAAAGGGCAAGGTCACCATGGGTCTGGATCCGGGCTATTCCCACGGCTGCAAGGTGGCAGTGGTTGACGGCACCGGCAAGGTCCTGGACACTGCAGTAGTCTATCCCACCTTTGGCGAACGCCAGAAGGAAGAGGCAATCGCCAAGCTGTCCATCATGGTCAGAAAGCATAAGGTGGAACACATCGCCATCGGCAACGGCACTGCATCAAGGGAGACTGAAGCCATGGCAGCCGAGATGATAAGCCGCCTTGGCGCGGGGCTTTCCTACGCTATGGTGAACGAAGCAGGCGCTTCCGTTTACTCCGCTTCCAAACTGGCAGCGGAGGAGTTCCCCGACTACGATGTAAACCTGCGTTCCGCCGTATCCATTGCCCGCAGGCTGCAGGATCCTCTTGCGGAGCTGGTCAAGATAGATCCCATGGCCATAGGCGTTGGCCAGTATCAGCATGACATGCCCCAGGCCCGTCTGGAGGAGAGCCTTACCGCCGTGGTGGAGGACTGTGTAAACGCTGTGGGTGTGGACATCAACACCGCCTCCCCCTCCCTGCTTCTTCGAGTCTCCGGCCTCACCAGGACCACCGCAAAAAACATAGTCACATACAGAGAAGCCAACGGCGCCTTCAAAAACCGCAAGGAGATAAACAAGGTTCCAAAGCTTGGGCCCAAAGCCTTTGAACAGTGCGCAGGCTTCCTGAGGGTGCCCGAAAGCCCCCAGATACTGGACAACACCGCCGTGCACCCCGAGAGCTACGAAGCAGCCGAAAAGCTGCTGAAGGCCTGCGGATACGACTTGGAGGATGTACGCGAACGAAAGCTGCAGGACTTAAAGGACAGGATAGCTGCTTCAGGAGCCAAGGCACTGGCAGAACAGTGCGGTGTGGGCGTTCCCACCCTGATGGACATCGCAGACGAGCTCATAAAGCCCGGCCGCGACCCCAGAGAGGAGCTGCCTCCCGTGGTCCTCAGGAAGGACGTCCTGGACATAAAGGATCTTAAGCCCGGCATGGTGCTTCAGGGCACGGTGCGCAACGTAATAGACTTCGGAGCCTTCGTGGACATCGGCGTTCATCAGGACGGCCTGGTGCACATCTCACAGATCACAAACAAATTCATAAAGCACCCCAGCGAGGTTCTTTCCGTGGGCGACATCGTAAAGGTGGTGGTGCTTGAGGTGGATGAGTCAAAGCACAGGATATCGCTTTCCATAAAGCAGGCCGAAGGCGGCACTGCTCCAGCAGGTGAAAAGCGTGAAAGAAAGCCCGAAGGAGGAGACGGAAGACAGAATTCCCAAAGCGGAGGAAGAAACGGAAGCGGAAAGCCCTCCGGCCAGGGCAGAGACAGAAGCTCTGACAGAAACGGCGACCGCGGGAGAGACCAGAACCGCACCCGCAGACCTGAAAACGACAGGCCCCAGGGCTTCAGAAATACCATAAAGATCGTGAGAAAAGACAAATAAAAAGCACAAAACCGGCAGATGCATCCACGCATCCGCCGGTTATTATTTTACAATATCGGCCGCTGTTAAATTAAGCGCTAGCCCATGGCCTTTCTAAGCATATGCCTGTTTACAGCCTACTTCTCGAAATACTCCTCCAGCAGCTTTTCCGCCACAAAGCGCTCGGCGTTGGATTTCATCACCAGGCTGAGTATGAGCATGAAGATCTCCGAGTAATCGTCTGTCTCGTAACCCATATCCGAAAGGAACTTCTTGTTTGATTCTATCTGATCCTTCAGTTCTGCGGAGAAATCACCCTGGTCCTCCTTCAGATGCTCTCTGATATTCTTATACATGGCATCTACATCCAGCCGTTCGTCCCATTCGGACTCGTAATTTTCCATAATGGGAGCCATCAGGCGCTGCACCTGCTCCATGCTGAAGCAGTTTTTAAGGTAGAACACGGTAGTCATAAGCTCCAGATGGGCTTTGGTATATTTCTTCCCCACGGGCTTTGGTAGCATCTTGTGCTTTGTGTAATTGCTGATGGTGGCCTTGGTGACCGGAGGGTTCTTTTCGCTGCCGTAAATGGCCAGCTCCTTGTTCAGGCAGCCCACCATCTGGTCCAGATAAAGCTCTATATTGGGGAAACTATCGGGATCTGCAATGCCCTGCTCCGCATACTTCTCCGCCAGATCCTTAACAAAACTTTCGTATCTCATAATTATCTCCTCTCGCAGGACGGGTTAATCATTACCTTAATTAAGGATAACTCATTCCGCATATGCGGTCAAGAAAAAAAGTGATATGGGATCGACCCATATCACTTTTAAAGTGTGTATTTAGAAATTATATAGTCTCAGTTTTCATCCCTGAACAGGATATGGAGATCGTTTATATTCTGCCATTCCGTATGATAATATGGATCATCCGGATAATTGGCTTTCATTCCTATGCTCGTGAAATCCTGACCATTGAAGTACACGGGGATCGTTACAGAGAGCTCTCCACCATAATCGTCAAGATGCATATCGCTGTCAGGAACAAGATATCCGTTTTCCACATTCAGGGACCTGTCCATATCGTCAGAC
>JAFRWH010000268.1 GCA_017438085.1 Bacillota bacterium | reverse complement strand
AAGACCGCTTAAGAGCAACCCTAAGAACCTAAACCGCGCTTTTGCAGGCCTCAAAGGAGAGCCGGACACCGCTGAATGAGCAGATATTTTCTTAAAAGGATAATACTTCTTCTGCCCACACTGCTGGCAATACTGCTGGCAGTATTTATGCTGCTCAATGTTACCAGCCCAAGAGGCTTTGCGGCCTTTGGCATACACAGCTCCGGCTATGAACAGGGAGAGGTCGACCTTTTGGATAAGGCCTTCGACAGCACCGGCGCCGGGCCAACGCTTTTCAACAAATATCTCCGCTACTGCTGGAATCTGCTGCTGCACGGTGAATTCGGCGCCAGCGACACGGTATTTGGCGTCGGTGATGAGATATTTTTCCGCCTCCGCATCAGTCTTATCCTGGCGGGCTTCGGCTTTCTTTTGTCTCTTTTGATCGGCATCCCTTTGGGCATAATCTCCGCGCTTAAAGGGGGCAGCTCCGCAGACAAGGTCATAAGCATGGCCACTCTGGTTGCAGCATCCATCCCCTCCTACACACTGGCCGTGCTGATCATGGTGATATTCACCGTAAAGCTGCATCTTCTGCCGCTGCTCGGCCTCAGCTCATGGAAGTCCTATGTGATGCCTATCATGGTCATCTCTGCGGCAGGGACGGCTCTTACCGTAAGCATGACCCGCTCCGCGGTGCTCGATGTACTGAACAAGCAATACATCACTGTGCTCCACGCCAAAGGCATCAGTGAAAAAGACATCATCTTCAAACATATACTTAAAAATTCTTTTGTAACCATCGCAAGTACGCTCAACAATCTGGCAGCCCAGCTGCTCTGCGGCACACTGATCGCAGAGAACTTCTTTTCCTTCCCGGGAATAGGCCAGCTGGTGTTCAGGTCCGTAAGTCAGGGGCAGCCCTACGTGCTTTTAGGCACCGTAGCCATACTGTCCGTGCTTCTGATGAGCTTTAATATTTTCTTCGACTTTATCTGCGCCCTTATCAGCCCGCAGATAAGAATGGAATACTCGCAAAAAGGCAGGAAATAGGCTTTGGATAGCAGTAAAAGCTCCAAAAAACTCAATACTCCTGCGCGCAGAACGCTTAAACGCTTTGTGGGAAACCGCCTTGCGCTGTTTTGCCTTGTACTGTTTATTCTGATACTGCTAGGCTGCATTTTTGCGCCTCTGTTCACGAACGAAAGTCCAACAGAACTCAATCTGGGGAATACCAGGCAGGCGCCCAGCATGGCGCATCCGATGGGTACCGATGTGCTTGGCCGGGACATACTGGCCCGCATGCTCTACGGAGGCAGGACGACCTTCCGCATCTGCTCCATCGCCGTGCTGCTGTCTTCGGTTTTCGGCCTGCTCTTTGGCCTTCTGTCAGGCTTTTTCGGAGGAAGACTGGACCTTGCGATCTCAAGAGTCAACGATGCGCTCGCTTCCATTCCCACATTCCTGCTGGCCATTTTTGTCGAGGTCATGACAGGAAGCGGCAAGGGAAACTACATGTATGCAATAGCGCTGGCGCTTACACCGCCGCTGGTAAGGCTCACCAGGAATCTCGTCATGAGCATCATGGGCAGCGAATACATAGAAGCTGCAAGGGCTCTGGGCGTTAAAAACAGCCGCATAATCACCGGACATGTGCTGAGGAACATCGCAGGACCTGTGATAGTCCAGCTGTTTGCCAATTTCTCCGAGGCTATACTTACCTGCACCATCATGGGTTATCTGGGTCTTGGCGTCCACTCACCGCGCATGGAATGGGGCACTGTCATAAAGGACGGCTTCGGCTCCATACTGAGCGCGCCTCTTCAGATAGCCATGCCCTGCCTTATAGTT
>JAFRWH010000267.1 GCA_017438085.1 Bacillota bacterium | reverse complement strand
CGAAAGTCTGTTTAAAGAACTCATTGTAGTATTCTATTACCTGAGTTTTCATCCTGATAACTTTCGCTGGATTGAAGCTCTGTTCAACCAGAGAGCCTTTTGTGTAGTTGTAGTTGTATACCCTTTCCTTAACCACGGAAATGCTGTTTACATGGATAAGGTATTCCAGGTTGAATATCATATCCTCGCTCAGACTTATGTTTTCATCCATTCTGAGCTGATGTTTTTCTATGATATCCCTGCGGTAGAGTTTGTTCCACAAAACACCGTAGTACAGGTCTGCAGGGTGCATCATCATTTCGTCTGCGTATTTCCGGCGGGAGATAACACCGGGAGTCTTTATGGCGCCTTTTTCGGCTTCGGCAGAACCTATCACTCTGGTAAAATCCGCTATGACCATCTGAGTGTCGTCCCGTTCCATCGCTTCAACAAGAAGCTTTGTGGAATCCTTGGTCACCCAGTCGTCTACATCACAGAACTGTATGTATTTGCCGATGGCAAACTCAAGACCTGCATTTCTTGCAGATGAGACGCCTCCGTTTTCCTTGTGCAGGGCGATTACTCTGCTGTCAGCATGAGCCAGCTCCCTCATCAGGCCTATTGAATTGTCCCGGCTCCCGTCGTCAACGAGTATAAGCTCCAGATCCTTATAATCCTGATCAAGAATACTGTATGCGCAGCGTTCCAGCCGTTCTTCGCCGTTGTATACCGGCACTATAATGCTCACTTTAGGCATTTTTTACCTCTGATTTTTGAATAGCACGTATTTTTCCAGTGGAAACAGTACGGCCATCTGTATGAAACCTGCAGCCATGGCTGCAATTGTCCTTGAAAGCTTTGCAAGACTTCCCGTCGTCAGCTTTGCAGTGATAAAACCCTGGAGCCAGGTCGAGAAAAGGATAAGGGCAATCAGAACTATAAGATAGAAAGCCAGTCCTGCCTTTGTTCCTTCGCCCTTAAAGGTCGCTTTCATGTTTATGAAATAACCGATGATATTAGCGATGAAATTTGAAAGGAAAAAGGGCAGCACGTATCCCCAGGTGACAACTCCGTCTATCACATAGCGGCTCGGTCCGCCAAACAGAAAGACCGGGTCGAAGACAGGCCGAAGGAATTGGGGCAGAAGCAGTTCGATGCCATCAAAAAACAGCGGCAGCAGATTTGCCAGAAGAAGCTGGATGGCTGTAATGAGCAGGCTTGCCAGATTGAATTTTATGAACTGCAGGAATCCGGTCTTAAGACCTGAGTCCTTTTCGCGCTCAGACATCTTGTCACCTCAATGCGGTATTGTACCACATAAAAAAGAGTTGAGGCTCTATTTTTGTGATATTATTTATGAGGAAAGAGGTAAGACATGAGCGGGATAATTGAGAAGATAAAAAGAAGGTATGGAAGAGCCGCCCAATGGGTCGTGGATAAAGCTATGGGAAGCGGCCTGATGCAGGAGGAGCTGACAGCCGAAGGCGAGCGCTATGTGACCCCGGGCATGCCGGAGCTGGCCAGACAGTCGGCGGCTGAAGGATGCGTGCTGCTCAAAAACGATGGACTGCTGCCCTTTGACGCAGAAAAAGAGCTGGCAGTTTTCGGACGCTGTCAGATGGACTGGTTCCATGTGGGCTACGGAAGCGGGGGAGATGTTCACGCTCCGTATTATGTCAATCTTGTTGGCGGCCTGCAGAATTACGGCGCAAG
Organism: Bacillota bacterium; assembly: GCA_017438085.1. The sequence continues at coordinate 1,887 of JAFRWH010000267.1, read as the reverse complement.
GCTGAACATGGAACTGCTGGGCATATACACCGACTGGACTGCACATAAGGATCATAAGGCGGACCATGGCTGGTGGGGACACTGGCCTATGAGCCATCCCGAGATGCCTGTAAGCCCAGAGACCGCAGCTAAAGCAGCAGAGAGTTCCTATGCGGCTCTTGTGGTTATAGGAAGGGCTGCTGGAGAGGACCGTGAGAATACCCTTACTAAAGGGAGTTATTATCTTACGGATGAGGAGCGCTCCCTTCTTGATGCGGTATGCGCTGCTTTCCCAAGGACCGCAGTGCTGTTGAATATAGGAAGCGTAATGGATATGTCCTGGATCCCTGAATACGGAGACAGACTCTCTGCAGTTATGATCGCGTGGCAGGGCGGCATGGAGAGCGGAAACGCTGCGGCGGAGGTCCTTCTGGGAAAGACGAGTCCCTCAGGACGGCTTTCAGACAGCATCGCTCTTAGCTGGCAGGACTATCCGAGCAGTTCTAATTTCGGAGGCCGGCTATATAACGACTACGCAGAGGGCATTTATGTCGGCTACAGGCATTTCGACAAGTATGCTGCTGACAGGGTACTGTATCCCTTCGGATATGGGCTTTCCTATACAGCATTTGAAATTGAAACTGTAAGTTTTGCGTATGATAAGACTGCAGACTGCGATGTTGATGGAGCGGTCTGCGTACTCGTCAGGGTCAGAAATACAGGCAAAACAGCAGGAAAGGATGTTATCCAGCTCTGGTGCTGTCCTCCTGAAGGCAGGCTGGATAAACCGGTAAGAGTGCTTGCAGCTTTTGAAAGACGATGGAGCTGGCTCCGGGAGAGGAACAGGAGATACTGCTTTCCTGCAGCCTCAAGAGCCTGTCTTCCTACGATGATAAGCGCAGTGCTTTTGTCATGGAAGCAGGGATGTATAGTTTCTTCCTGAGTGACGGAACGGAAGCTGATGCGGGACAGCTAAACTTTACCGAATGCGGTTCTTTTACACTGGAGGAAGAGCTTGTAACAGAACAGTGCGAGCCTGTGCTTACAAATGATGTGGAGCTGAAGAAGCGCATACTGGAGAGGCTGCCGGAGGAAACAGCATCTTCCGGCGCGGAGAATCCGTCGCTGTCATCTGTGGCAGAGGGTGAACTTTCCCTTGATGAATTTGTCGGAAGTCTCTCGGACGACGAGCTCGAGGCTCTTACCAGAGGCCATGGCATGATGGGCAGCAGCCTTGGCGTCGCCGGAAATGCAGGTTCTTTTGGCGGCATTATTCCAAGCCTGCAAAAGAAAGGGGTCCTGCCTCTGATAACTGCCGATGGTCCGTCAGGCCTCCGGCTCAGACGATACTGCAGCCTTCTGCCCAGCGGCACGGCGCTGGCCTGCAGCTGGAATACAGGACTTACGGAAAGCCTGTATTCAAAAATCAGCGATGAAATGGGTCATTACGGAGTAGATATTCTGCTGGCTCCCGGCATGAACATTCACAGGAATCCACTGGGAGGAAGAAATTTTGAATATTTTTCTGAGGATCCGCTGCTTACGGGAAAGATGGCGGCAGCCGTCATCAGGGGCATTCAGAGCGTAGCTCATGCGGCCTGTCCCAAGCATTTTGCCTGCAACAATCAGGAGACAAAGCGAAACGTTCACGATTCAAGAGTGTCAGAAAGGGCGCTGCGCGAGATATATCTCCGCTGCTTTGAGATAGCAGTCAAAGAAAGCCATCCGCTTACAATAATGACCAGCTACAACAAAATCAACGGTGTCTGGAGCCACTACAATTACGACCTTGTGACCACGGTGCTGCGCAAAGAGTGGGGATATGAGGGCACAGTTATAACCGCCTGGTGGATGCAGAAGTCAAAAAGCCCTGAGGTCCCGCTGCTCCGAAACAACGCCTACCGGGTG
>JAFRWH010000266.1 GCA_017438085.1 Bacillota bacterium | reverse complement strand
GCCTTAACGGCCGCAGCCGCAGTCTGCCGGTAACGTTCAGCGTGGATACCAGGCTCGTGGAGCCCGGGGAGACCGCCACGCTGTATTATACTGTCTCAAACCCAAGCAAGCTGCCTGTGTTTTACGTGGGATTTTCCCTGTATCTTCGCCCGGACGTCACCGTTATGGAAGGCGAAGAGTTCCGCAGCATCCACGTAAGTAAGACCGATATAGGCACAAGCGTCAGCCACCATTTTTTCCTGCCTGCGTTCGGGCGCTTTAAGGGCAAGGTCCAGATATCGCTGCAAGGGCGCGGCGTACACGAGCTTGGAGAGTATTTCGTGGAAACAGGGGATTTCTTCGGCATTTTCCCCATAGTTTTCTCCGAGCGCATCAGCAGGAGGATAATCTGCACCAGCGAAAAAACACAAGAAGCTGATACTGATTTTTACGGCGGAGATCTGGGCGATATTTCCGTAAGGCGCTTTATAATGGACGATCCCACCATGCTCCTGGGCTACCGCGAATACACAGGAAACGAGCCCATGAAGCAGATATCCTGGAACCAGACCGCCAAGACCGGAAGGCTTATGGTCCGCCAGAACGATTTCACCACGGACCGTTCCTGCGTGGTGCTGGTAAACATGTACAGTTCGCTCCGTCCGGAGATGGAGGAGTGCATGAAGCTTGTCCGCACTGTCTGCGAACAGCTGGAAGAGGCAAACGTGCCTTACGAACTCATGACAAACGGAGATCTTCTTTCCGTTCCGGAAGGAACAGGAAGGGAGCATCTTTTCTTTATACTTAAGAAGATAGGGCTTTCAAGGCTTATGGGGTTCAACACCTTCGACAACCTTGTTGACCGCTGCATAAGAAGAAGGCGCAGCAACTGCAGGCACATAGTTATAACGCCTTCTGTGGAGCAGGGCGTGCAGGCGCAGATAGACCATCTGGGCCGTTACCTTGACATGCGCCCTGTGGTCCTTACGCCTGCGGAAAGGGGGGCTGCGCTGTGAAAAGCATAAGTGTATCGAGCCAGTATGCCCCGCTGAGGGTGTGCGCGGATATAAGCTTTTATCTGTACGTGGTGTCTGTCCTCTCTCTTAGGATATCCTCCACGTTCTGGACAGAAAGAGGAGTGTTCGGGATAGTCTCGAACCTTGTTACGCCATGGCTTACGCAGCTTCTGGTCTTTGTCCTGGCCTGCCTTGCCGTGGGCTTTGTTGCAGTGCGTACGGAAAACGCTGCGCTGCGCTTTGCGCTTTCGCTTATCCCGGGGCTCGTATTCCTTACCAGCAAGCCGGAGCTTGGGCTCATAGTGCCTGCGGCATCCTGGGCTTACTACATGATCTATATCACAGCCGGAAGCTTTGAGACCTATGTAGACAGCTACAGGCGCAGGCTGCGCATTATGCTTATAGTTGCGCTCCTTGCCAGCGGTTTTCTTATAGTTTTCCACTTTGCGAGCGACGATGTCTACACCACTAAGCTGTTCGGCGGGGAGGAATTCGGGCTGCTGTTCTTTGTGCTGTCTGTCGTTTCTCTTCGCGGCATGCGCCTTGTGAACGGAACCCCTAAAAAGATGAGGGCCCTGGATACAGCGTACGTAATTGCCGTGCCTGTGATCCTTACGGCATGCGTGCTGCTGTTCCGCCTTATGGTTCCTGTAGTATCGTATATTATAAAGCTCCTGGCGCATTTCGTGCGCTGGCTTCTGAGCGTTCTGCGCCCGGACAAGCCTCAGCCGGATTTCCTGGAGATAGTTGAAGAATATATCAATAACGCTGAACAGGAGATACTGGACCTCAGAGTGGATCCGGAAGCAGACCCCAGCGTGGAGCCCATGGACGGCAAGAACATCAGGATCAACATCCCGCCCAGCTTCTACTACCTGCTCTTTGTTGCAGCTGTAACGGTGGTGCTTGTCATAATAGCTGTAAGGCTGTTTGCAAACAGAAAAAAGGGCACTGGCAGATTCGTATTCAAATCTGAGGATATAGACAGGATCCCGCCGGAGACTGAGCCTGTCAGAAGGTCAGAAGAACCTTCGTCAGCATCCAACGCCGGAAAGATACGCAGGATATACAGGTCCTATCTGGAGCATTTCAGATCTCTGAACATGAAGCTGGAGCCTTCGGATACTTCCCAGGACGTTTTAAGGTATTCAGGTGAGTTTAATCAGGCTGCCGAGAACGGCACTATGCGTGATCTTTACATAGCAGCCCGCTACGGAGACCCTGCTGAAGTAACAGCAGAGCAGGTGGCCGAGGCAAAGCGCTGCCTTACAGCAGTAAAAGAGATGTAAAAACAGATCCGAACGCTGCCCTGCTGAGGACAAAGTTCGGATCTGAAAGATCTGGTACCCCCAGCCGGAGTCGAAGATGGGTGAAAATGCCGAAACTTCAATGGGTTTCAGCTCCGGGATATCAAAAATCCCATATTTCATCCCACATAGCCTTACTTCTTTGGAATTTCCCGCATCTGTATTGTTTGTGCAGAAAGTATAAACTATACTTTGGAGTATTCGCTGTAAAAATCTCTGGCATATTGCGCGAACTGAAGAGTACTGGCGCTGCATTCTTTCCTGAATACCATTATCAGACCACTGTCGGTGCCGAGAACTTCTCTGAATATTACATAGTTTGCCTGAAAATCATGAAAATACCTGTCAGTCAGGTATACTTCATCCTCGTGTATATTTAGCAAAACGCTTACCATATCGCTGAAATAACCGCCTTTGCTGGGAATATAACCTTCCCTGGAACATATTTGATTGATCCAATGAGTATATTCATCTGCATCAGCGGTCCCCTGCGGGAAGAGAAATTTCATATCTTTAAGATCTGACAGGTGGATGGATGGTGTTTGGACAAATGAGGAATTAATATTAAAGCACGCATATAAAGGCGATGAGTCAAGCTTGAAAAGCTTCAGTAAAGGGTTTCTGCTAATTTTACTCTCCATGAATTTCGGCACGAAAAAGATATCTATCTGTCCTGATAATAGCGCATCTGTCTGATCAAAATAGTCAACAGCTTTAAACTTGAATGAGAACTGATCGTTTTCGATCTCAAAAGCATTCAACAAAGGAATCAGATATCGACTCACATTTGTATAGTTGCTTAATCCAAAAGTAAGAGGACGAACATCATTCCTGTTATATCTCCTGATATCGTTAAGTGCGGATACTATGCTGTTTACAGGATTTGAAAGCCTTTGATACAGCAATTCTCCGGCCGCAGACAGATAAACACGGTTTTTATTTCTTATAAACAGTTTTGTGTCTAAAATTGTTTCTAAAGCAGAAATGCGTTTACTGACCATGCTGGTGTTGATCTTTAAGGATTCTGCTGATTTTGTAAAGCTTTTGTATTCTGCACATTTTAGAAACACCTCGATTTGCATCATATCTATTGAAAAGTAATCGTAAGGTATCATATTCAGGCTCCTTTAATAATTATTTTACTATCATATCAAATTGATTGAACGACAGCAAGCAACGTTTCTAAATTAGAAACGTGAAGTTCAATTTTGGGCAGTGTAAATAACGTGATTATCGTGATACTTTATAAATATAAATTGTTAATTTTGAGACATACAGGAGGAAAGGTCATGACTCAAAGGGAAAACATATTAAAGGTCTATAATCATCAAAAGCCGGAATTTACTCCGATATACATGGAGGCTGTCCATATAGCAGGCATTTGGTCAAATAACGAGACCGGTGTGCGTGGGGAAGAGGTTCGTCCGGGAGTCAAAACTGATGTTTTTGGAACTGAGTGGAGTATGACGCATGGCGCACCTGTCCCTATGCCGGGCAATTATGTTCTGGATGATATTTGTAATTGGAGAAATCTGGTCTTTCCTGATCCCTATTCATGGGATTGGGATTATCTTGCCTCGGTGGAGCTCAAGGATTATGACAAAACAAAAGCACTGGTATACTTTTGTGAGCAGGGGTGCTTTGATCGTTTGACACAGCTTTTGGGATTTGAGAAGGCTCTGATGGCTTTGGTAGAAGAACCTGATGAATGCTATGTTTTTTTCCAGGCGATGGCAGATTATAAAATAAAGGTAATCGAATGTGTTGCAAAGCATTATCACCCGGATGTTTTTACCTACACCGATGATATTGCACAGGCTACATCTTTGTTTATGAGACCGGATATTTACAGAGAATTGATAAAGCCGGCTCATGCCAGGATCATTAAAGCAATCAGAGATCATGGTATGATTGCAGAGCAGCACACATGTGGAAAGTGGGAAGCTGTTGCAGAGGATTATGTGGAGATCGGGGTCCAGTCCGAGTTTCCGGGACAGTCTTCGAATGATCTGATTAGTATAATTAAGAAATATGGAGACAAAATTGTGATCAACGGCGGCTTTGATTCTCAGGGGCCGGCAGGTTACCGGGACGCCACAGCGGAGGTCATGGCGGAAGAGGCTAAAAGGATGGCCAGAGAATACGCGGTGCTTGGAAACTATATTGCGCTCCCAATGATAGGTCAGCTTGGAGTTCCTCCAACAGAACATGAAATGATGTTGATGGGGACCTTCTTTATGGAATTCCGTAAAGCTTGCAACGCGCTAGGCGTTTAGATCATTAAAAATAGTATTAATAG
>JAFRWH010000265.1 GCA_017438085.1 Bacillota bacterium | reverse complement strand
CCTCATCGGCGTTCTTGTGGCGCAGATCTACTGGCAGCGCTGCTTCGCCTGCAAAGACAGAAAGACCGCGAAAAACGGTCTGCTTTTCAGCGGTATCATAGCTACCGCCATGACGATGCTGACCGCGCTTGTGGGCCTGATCATCATGACCCTCAACAAGGATCTGGATGCTAATTCCGCAATGCCATGGTTTATGATGAATCACGTTCCCGCTCTGATCGCCGCAGGCATATTCGTGCTTATCCTGGCTGCCGGAATGTCTTCTGCGGACTCCTGCCTGAATTCCGCAGCAGTTCTTCTGGTAAACGACGTAGTCAGGACTGTGGACCCTAAAAGAAATGACTCCAAGCTTGTAAAGGACGCCAGGGTCGCTACCGTCATCATCGGCATCCTTGCCTCTGTCGCAGCTATTTATGCCAGCAGCATCATTTCACTGTTCTCCAAAGCATATTCGATGGCAGGCGCTGGTCTGGTACCTCTTCTTGTGATCGGTCTCTTCTGGAAAGAACGTTCAGGCGAGAAGTCCCAGATGGGTAAGCGCAACAGCAAGGTCACCCCTTGGGGAGCCAGATGCGGGATCGTCACGGGCGCTGTGCTTTCACAGATATCCGCCCTCGGTCCCAATGCCACTCTGATCGGACTTGCAGCATCGGCTGTAGTGGTCATCGTAGTTTCCCTGCTGACCCGCAATACAAAGAATCCCGAAGCTCTTGTTTCTCCGGGATATGCAGAATAAAGACAGATCAATATTAAAAAAAGGCCATTCATTCGAATGGCCTTTTTTGTGTTTTTATTTAGTCTTTTCATACACTTCCAGATACCTCTTATATTGCCGGTCATAGTATTCTTTGCGGTCAGCATTGTAATCAAGAGGTATTGCGGAGTCGTAATCCGCTCTGAAGTCGTCGATGTTGTCCAGAGCACCCGCCGCGTTAAGCGCGAGCGCGATGGCTCCCATGCAGGATGCGTTGGGGAAATCTGCGACTTTGAGGTTCTTCTGGAATATATCCGCTGCCATCTGGAGCCACTTTTTGGAGTTGACTATTCCTCCGGAAACGATGATCTCCTTGGGCTCTTCAACTTCTTTGATCAGCACTTCGTAGCACTGATAGAGGTTGAACAGGGTGGCCATCTGGATGGCTTTGTACATTTCAGGCAAAGTGGTGTTTCCTTCGAGCATTGCGAAGCCGCCTCTTCTCTCACCTATCCAGCCCGGACAGCGCTCTGCGAAGTTGAAGGGCATGAAGACCGGCGTATCTTTATCCTCGTCTTCTACAGCTTCGAGTTCGGAGAAACTCATCTTGCCGCCCAGCATCACCTTCATGAACCAGTCAACGCAATTGCAGGCTCCGGCTATGGCTGCTCCGGTAAGGTAGTCATGGACGCCCACGTAGCACCAGAGCTCATGCCCCGCGGGAAGCACGGGCTTCTTCGTTCTGAGCCTGATGGCGCCTGAAGTACCCATGGACATGGTCATGATGCCCTCGCGGCTCGCGAAGTTGCCTACCTGATTCAGCGCTCCGTCTGAATGCGCGGGAACCACGGGGATCCCTGCTTTTATGCCCAAAAGATCGGCAGCTTCCTGGTTGAGAGGTCTCACGTCCTTGTATGTGCACAGTTCTCCGAACTGACTCTTCCTGACTCCCAGATAATCCATGACCCAGGCATCGTAAAACTTCTGCCAGGTGTTGATG
>JAFRWH010000264.1 GCA_017438085.1 Bacillota bacterium | reverse complement strand
GTAAAGAAGGCGGGTACATCGGATGCGTATATTATATAGATTCCAGGGTAAATACCAGGGGATTGAGAGACAAATACGGATCGAAAATAAACGACCCCCTTTCGATGGGTACCGAAGGGGGCGGTGCTGTTGAGATATATGGTAGCGTTGAAGAAGCTCTTGAGAGAGGTGTATTCTTAAGCGGATATGAAGGCTACGGTGCGAGCCATATCACCGGCGGACATCTGGTCTGCGGTACCATGGTGATCCGTGTATCCACTATGTATTCCCGTGAGGACAGAATGAAAGTCCTTCAGGAGCTGGCGGACTGCCTCAGCGAATAGCCTCCAGCATCTGATCTGCGATTTCCACGCAGTCGGCGCAGATAGCGTAGTTTGCCGCTCCGAAAATGGCGGCCTCGGGATCTGTGTTGACTGCGATAATTGTTTTTGCTCCTGTAATGCCTGCAAGGTGCTGAATGGCGCCTGATACGCCAAGGCTGATAAGGATCTTGGGCGCAACGCTGAGTCCTGTCTGGCCGACCTGATGTGGGTATTCGGCCCAGCCCATATCAACCAGCGGTCTGGTGACGCCGTAATCGGCGGAGATCCCGTACTTTTCACGCACAAGAGCCGCAAGCTTTGCAACTTTGTTTACGTTGGCTTTTGAGCCTATGCCCTGGCCGCAGACGAAAAGCACTTCAGCGTCCTTGATGCTGCTTCCTTCCATCTGGCTGATGAATTCGAGCACCTGTATTCCGGGGCTTTTTTTATTGAAATCGTAGGGACAGGGTACGAGCTCGGTTTTTGTCTCATCGATTATAGCTGACGGCGCTTTCGGGAAAATTCCGGGTCTTACGGTAGCCATCTGGGGCCTGAACTCCGGGCAGACTATGGTAGCCATAAGGTTTCCGCCGAAAGCGGGACGGGTCTGGCGGAGCAGGCTCGTTTCCGGGTCTATATCAAGAATGGTGCAGTCCGCGGTGAGGCCTGTGTGCAGCTTCGCAGCGATGGCAGGCGCAAGAGATCTGCCGAAAACTGTGGCTCCGAAAAGCATTATATCCGGCTGTTTATCTCTTATGAGCGCTGAGATCGCATCGGAATAGGGGCCTTCAAGGGCATCCTTCAGCATTGGGTCTGCAAAGCAATAGACCTTGTCTGCCCATCCTCTGAGGCTTTCCAGTATGTCAGTATTTTTGCTCAGCACCACGGCGCAAAGCTTTGCTCCAAGCTGCTTCGATAGCTCCAGGCCTTTGCCCAGTAGCTCGTAGCTTACATCAAGAGGCTTTCCCGCGGATTCCTGTACATATATCCAGATTTCTTTGTTTTCCATATCACTTCGCCTCCCTGATCATTTTCAGAAGGGTACCGGAGAGCTCTGCCGCAGGTCCTTCCAGTATTTCGGCGCTGGAGGACTTTTCCGGGGCATAGCTTTTAACTACTCTGGTGGGTGAACCCTTAAGGCCTATCAGCTCAGGATCTGCTTCAACATCAAGATATCCCATGCTTATTACGCTGGCGCTCCGGCTTGCCCTGATGCCTGCGATGGAGGGGAATCTGGGCTGATTCAGCTCTCTTGTTACAGTTATGAGTCCGGGAAGCTCCATCCTTGCAACTATGCTGCCTCCGTCGGTCTGACAGCGGCAGATAAGATGGTCTTCCGCAGATTCGATTATCTCTGTGACGTCGCTGAGGAAGGGGATATCCAGCTGAGACGCAAGCTCGGGCCCGATCTGAGCGGTATCACCGTCAACAGCCATCTTGCCGCATATTATAAGGTCCGGGGCAGTCATCTTTCTGACACCGCAGGCAAGAGCGTAGGCTGTTGCGTAGGTATCGGCTCCTGCGAATGCTCTGTCAGTCAGCAGCACCGAATCGTCTGCGCCGCAGGCTATGGCATCTCTGAGCAGCCTCTCGGTTGCAGGAATACCCATGGAAAGGCAGCTTATTTTTCCGCCGTGCTTTTCCTTGAGCATTACCGCGGCTTCCACTCCGTGGGTGTCGAAGGGATTGATGACGGACTGCCTGCCGTCTCTTATTATCGTGTGTTTTTCGGGATCAAGGCGCACTTCGTTGGTTGAGGGCACCTGTTTTACGCAGACTATTATATTCATTGCTTCACCTCGAAGAGATTGCCTCTGCCAAGTAGATTTTTGGGGTCAAATGCCAGCTTGAGGGCTCTCATTTCGTCAATTTCGGCTTCTGTATACATGAATTTAAGGAAATCTCTCTTGATCTTTCCGACTCCGTGCTCTGAGGAAACTGTACCGCCCATCTTCGCGGCTTTTTCAGCCCATTCAGCTATGAGTTTCTTGGCTCTTGTGTATTCTTCGGCGCTTCCCGGAATGATATTCATGTGAGGGTGATAGTTTCCGAGGTGGCCCCAGCATGCGCTCTCAAGTCCTTCCTTTGCCAGATCCGTATAGAACATATCGAAAAGCTCTTCTATGTGGTCCGCATCTACAGAAAAGTCAGTGGAGAGCTTGGTGATGACAGGATCTTTGCGCTTCCTTTCATCTATCATCATGTTGACGCTTTCGGGTACTGCATGGCGGAGGAAGATGAGACGGCCTATCTCGCTGTCCTCTCTTGCGACCCAGCTGTCAGCTTCGGAAAGGCTAAGCTCCTTCATGGCATCGCCTATGGTGAACAGACTGTTTAGCGCTTCCTCCGTCTCCTGGCAGCGGATCTCGCAGTAGATAAGGTAATTGACCTTTGCGGGGATCTCCGGGAGGGAGGCAAAGCTCTGTTTTTCAGCCTTCTGCCGCCTCAGTATATTGAGCGCTCCGTCGTCGAAATACTCGATGGCCGCTATATTCGTGAGTCTTTC
>JAFRWH010000263.1 GCA_017438085.1 Bacillota bacterium | reverse complement strand
CGCGGATCACCTCTACGAGAGCATCATAATCATCGGCGGCGGCGTAATCGGCGTTGAACTTGCTACATTCTACAGCGACATGGGTTCTAAGGTAACCATCATCGAAGGTCTGCAGACCCTTATGCCTATACTGGACAAGGAGATCGGTCAGAACCTGGCTCAGATCTTCAAGAAGAGAGGTGCTGAAGTTTACACCAGTTCCATGGTTTCCAGCGTTGAGAAGACCGAAAAGGGCTTCCGCGTAAACTTCAAGAACAAAGACAAGGACGTTTCCGTAGAAGCAGAAGCAGTTCTTTCCGCCATCGGCAGAAGCCCCAACACCGCAGGCGTTGTAGCTGAAGGTGTTGAGATCCAGATGAACCGCAGAGCCTTCGCTTACAACGAAAACTACGAAACCTCCATCCCCGGCGTATACACCATCGGCGATGCCTGCGCCAAGATCCAGCTGGCTCACTATGCATCCGCAATGGGCCGCGACTGCGTAAAGCGCTTTGCAGGTGAAAGAGATCTAGTCGACTTCGATGCCGTTCCCAGCTGCATCTACACCGTTCCCGAGATCGCCTGCGTAGGCAAGACTCTGGACGAGGCAAAGGAAGCAGGCTTCGACGCCGTTGCAGGCAAGGTCACCATGTTTGCCAATGGCAAGACCCTCATCGTTGACGGCGACAGAGCCTTCATGAAGGTCGTAGCTGACAAGGCAACTCACAAGATCTTGGGCGCCCAGTTCATGTGCGAGAGAGCAAGCGATATGATCTCCGAAATGAGCGAAGCAATTGTCAACAAGCTCACCGTAGAGCAGATGCTGGCAGTTATGAGACCGCACCCCACCTTCGAGGAAGCAGTCCACGACGTGCTGGAAGACACTCTGGCCAAGCTGAACAAGTAGATAGTTCAAAAAATTCAAATGAACATGGGCTTCATGCGAAAATCGTTATAAGTAAAATCGATTTTGCTGATAGCGTATCGCGCCTAAAGATTATATAATTAACATGCTATCCTGGCCTTTGGGCCCATCATAGATATTAGAAAGGATTTTTACAATGGCAAAGACAGACATCGAAATCGCTCAGGAGGCGACCCCACTTAAAATAACTCAGGTAGCCGCAAACTGCGGCATTCCCGAAGAGTACGTAGAACAGTACGGAAATTACAAGGCAAAGATCGACTACAAGTTCCTCAAGGACAACGAAAATAAGCCCGATGGAAAGCTGATCCTTGTAACTGCTATCACTCCGACCCCCGCAGGCGAAGGCAAGACCACCACTTCCGTAGGTCTGACCGATGGTCTGAGAAAGATCGGAAAGAAGTCCGTAGTAGCTCTTCGTGAGCCCTCCCTTGGCCCTGTATTCGGCGTTAAGGGTGGTGCTGCAGGTGGCGGCTATGCACAGGTGATCCCCATGGAGGATATCAACCTCCACTTTACCGGTGACTTCCACGCAATCGGCGCAGCAAACAACCTGCTGGCAGCTATGCTGGACAACCACATTTATCAGGGCAACGAACTGAGAATCGACACCAGAAATATTCCCTGGAGAAGAGCAGTTGACATGAACGACAGACAGCTCAGATCCATCGTTGATGGTCTGAACGGCAAGTCCAACGGCTATCCCAGAGAAGATGGTTTCGACATCACCGTAGCTTCCGAAGTTATGGCAGTTCTGTGCCTCTCTTCAGATATTACCGATCTGAAGGCAAGACTCGGAAGGATCATCTGCGCTTACAACGTTGATGGTCAGCCCATCACCGCTCATGATCTGCATGCAGAAGGCGCTATGGCAGCTCTGCTGAAGGATGCTCTGAAGCCGAATCTGGTTCAGACTCTGGAAGGCACCCCTGCATTCATTCACGGCGGCCCGTTCGCTAATATCGCTCACGGCTGCAACTCCATCACTGCCACCAGAATGGCTCTGAAGATCGGCGACTATGTAGTTACCGAAGCCGGATTCGCTGCTG
>JAFRWH010000262.1 GCA_017438085.1 Bacillota bacterium | reverse complement strand
GCTGTCCAGTCTGGAGTGATTTTCAACTATAAGCTGCACATCCGGACCGATCACATCTCTTACGCAGGCTATGCGCTTGCGGAAAAGGTTCAGATAATCCGGATCCAGGAGCTGTTCCCTCTGGCCGCGGGTAGGACGTATGCCATCCTCTCCGTAGTTCAGAAAGTCTATTTTGATGCAGTCGTAGCCCTCGGCCACGGCCTGTCTGCAGGAAGCTGACAGATCCTCCAGGGACACGGCGGTGTGAGGCTCGGAATAGCCGTTCTTATCCAGAGGCCACCAGCCATCCTGAAGCTGGCTTGCATAGCAGCGTATGCTGTCCCTGCTGGCTCCGCCAAGAAGCGTGCTTACAGGCACACCGAAATACTTGCCTTTTATATCCCAGAGGGCAATATCGTAGGCGCTCATGGCGTTGAATACCACCGGGCCGCCGTTCTGGCCGAAGAAATTGGACTTGAACATGTCCTCCCAGATCAGCTCGGTCTTCATCGGATCCTTGCCTATCAGATATTTCGCAAAATCCTGCAGCATGCCGAATACCGCATGACCGCTTCCATGTATACCGGCAACCTCTCCGTCACCGTAAATGCCTTCGTCTGTATAGACTCTGCAGAAGGTAAATCCAATTATGTCCAGCCCACCGGTAGTGAGCAGATCTATTTTAGTGATCTTCATGTGTTTATTTCCTTTCCCGTCCGGGCTAAATACCCGGCCGCAAGTTTAATTATATGCCAGAAGCTCTGAGCTCTTCCAGGATTATCCCGCAGCGAAACCAATCCATTTACTTATAAATAGCCCGATCTATTTATTTTTCACATTAAAAAGGAAATAAAAAAGACCATATAGTATTTCAGAGGCCTATGAAGGCCTCTGTTTTATGCTGTTATTTAATACTGATCCCGGGGATTTCCACTGTCTATCGGGATGGTGACCTCGCAGGCATAGTCATGTTCGTATGCGTCCTTGCTGCCTCGTTTGAGCCAATAGTCCCTCCAGTACTCTCCCCACTTCCTGCTGGCTGTTTCTATATCATCATCTGCGATCACACCGGCATGACTCACCACCTCCAGCCGGTCGCCGCCCGCAATGAAGGCGACATCGCCGCAATTTGCTGCCAGCAGATGTTTTGCGGAGCCAAGCAGGCTTTCATCAAATCCCGGCTTCAGCGAATTTCTATGGCGGTATTCTTTCATCAGCTGACTTGCAAATGCGGAGTCGTCAAAACGTAAGTTCCCGTATTGTACCGGGAATGGCTCAATCGAATCATCGTGAAGCTTTACATACCAGCTGTCGTCATCCAGATCGTCCAGAAATATTGCAAACCAGTTTCCGTAGAGTCTGATGGCGATGGTGCTGGAATGAGGAGCCTTTTCAGGCTTGGAGTCGTCGTAGAGCTGCACGCCGCCAAACTCCAGCTGGACCATTTCGTCCCCCGTGTACCACCACTGCCAAAGCCCCACATCCGAAATTGCATCGGAAAGAATTTTCAGAGAGTCAACGCTGTATTCAGGCGTTTCTTCTTCAGGATCCACATCCCCGAAGCTGACGCTGCCGTTGAGCAGCTTTTTTATCCTCTCCTGAAGCTCTGCATGGGGCTCCGATGCCAGAAGATCGGTCAGTTCGTTCTGTAGATCCGGCAGCAGGGTGGATAGAGGCTGTTTTTCGGCAGACACCCAGTGCTCCAGAACATAAAGGGCTCCGCTTCTTGTGCGCACAGGCGCAGCCTGAAGCCCGGCGGCCACAAGATCCTTGCCCTCCATGGGGTACATCCTCAGCTCCTGCAGCAGGTATTCCAGAGCCTGCTCCCTCCGGTATTCCTGCCCAAGACCCAGCTCCAAGGAAGGACCGGTCCTGATTTCCGCAAGGGGAAGCTGCTGCCTGTAGAGCTCCAGCACCTCCCTGCGGCTTTCTTCGTCGTCCATAAGATAGCGCAGCAGGTGGCTGTAGTCCTTCAGAGAGCGTTTCAGAAGCCCCATCACATAAGGCTTTACGTTGATCCCGGTGCCCGCCGCCATGTCCACATCCTTCCCTTCCTTTGCCGCATCGATCAGCATGCAGGTGCAGCGGTAAGTATGAAGGAGCTTCTTACACTTCAGGGCAAGCAGGTGCTTTGGGGACAGATTTTCGCTGTAATATGTGAGTATTTCGTAAATAGCCCGGTAATCATCCATCTCCAGGGGCATTTTTTCGGCTTCATCAAGGAAAATATCTATGATCTCGTTGCCGTTTTCCAGAGTGGAAAACCCGGTACCGGTCCCTCATCCAGAAGGCCCCGTATGATGTTCCTGATGCCAGCGAACTGTTCATAATCAGGATGATTTTTAAGGACGAACTCTGCGTCTGCCTTTTCCCAGCAGCTCAGAGCCGAATAGGCTGACAGCACATCGTTGTCTACGGCTTCGGTCAGCAGCCATTTTTTGATGGCTGACGAGCTTGGTCTGAGCGCCTCGACCGCGTGGATGCGGCCCCAGCCATGGACCTTCTTCGCCAGGCTGAAGATCTCATCGTTGCCGTTCTTCCAGCGATCCATGACCCGGACCGCGAAAAGCGTGAACTCATCGCTGGGCCCCAGGGTCCGGACCAGCTTTTTAGCGCTTTCGTCTGTGTCGCTGTTGAAAAGCTCAAGGATGATCAGGCCGAACTTGACGCATTCCCTGCGGTCTGAAAGAAGCAGCTGAAGGGCTGTGTCGTAAAGCTCTGCATCGTTAAGCTCTGCTCTGTGGGCTATAAGATACGACTGCAGACTGCCTGCGGCGTTTACGGCGGAGCAGCGTTCTGAAAGCGCATAAAAAAGTTCCTCTGCCATTGCGCCGTCACCGGCTGCAGCGGCCTTAACAGCCTCTTCCATCAGGCTTTTTGCATTTTCGTCCGGTTCCTGCGGCTGCATATGATAGATGCTGATGCCGTCCATTGCGCCATCCGCAAACAAGAGCTCGCCCTCGCTGCCTTCGGGCTTGGGCAGGGAAAAATCTGCCGGGAGAGCCCCTTCTGCCAGCGCCTCTGCAATATAGCTGTACAGTGCTTTTTTATTTCTGTTTTCCATGTTTTTCGCATATT
>JAFRWH010000261.1 GCA_017438085.1 Bacillota bacterium | reverse complement strand
GCTGATCGAGACCTTCGATGAAGTTCTGAAGATCCAGGAGGAAGGCCGCATCAAGAGAAGAGAAGCAGAAGTCGAGCTTGGCCGCATAGAGTCCGAGCTGAAGGCAAAGCTGCTTGACATCAAGAGTTAATTATCAGAGCATTGAGAGGGGAATAAAATGAATTCCGGAAGAAACAGGGGAGGTTTTGGCAGAGTAATCCTTTACATTATAGGAATCTATATCTGTCTCCAGCTCATACCTATACTGGGCTGGGCGCTGAATCTGATAGTGATCTTCGGTGCTATCGCCTTTGGTGTAATGCTGATCGCCCTGGTGGTTTCCGCCATTAAGGGCACCAATAAACCGGCTGAGCCCAGACCTCAGGCTTCGGATGTATCCGTAAAGGGTCAGAGCACTGCTCCCAGTTCCGTGAGCGCTTCCAACGTTAAGGCAAAGGATCTGCCGGAGCTGAGCCCCGAGGAGAAGGCCATACTCAAGACAGCCAATCAGCACATCAACGAGAGCCGTCTCGTGGCAGGCCGCATTCAGGACGCTTCGGTGCGCGATGCTGCCTCCAAGGCGCTTTCAAAGGCGGAGCTTATCAATAAGGTGCTGCGCGAACAGCCCGAAAGCATCAAGACCTGCCACCAGTTCCTGAACTACTATCTGCCCACTCTGGAGGTGGTCATCAAGAAGTTCGGAAGCCTGGAAAGCAGCGGCGTCGATATCGAAAGCACCAAGGCTCACATGCTGTCCTACCTGTCTGACATAGGCAAGGCTCTGGACAAGCAGTACACCAACCTTTTCGAAAACGAAAAGCTGGATCTGTCCGTAGAGATGGAAGCCATGCAGAACGCTTTCAAGCGGGACGGCCTTATAGCCGAGACCGAGATACCGGTAAGCGCAGAAACCGAGATCAAGCTGACTGTATAGGCTCCGAAGCGGGCTGCGCAGGCAGCTGTACACAAAAATCAATTAGGGAAGTTGTGTTTTTTGACATAGCTTCCTTTTTTTTATTTCCTTTATATTGTGGCTGTGTTATACTGTAAACACAAAATAGGAGGTTTTTGCAATGAAAGGGAAGAGATTGCTTTCTTTAGTGCTGAGCCTGGCCATGCTTCTGATGTGCATGCCTCTCAGCGTCTATGCGGCCGGCGGAGAAGCCGTGATAGACACAGTTAAGTACAACGGCACGGAATACAAGCCGGACGATAAGAACATAGTTCTGAAGGTCCCGAACAGCTTCTCCGGAAACATAGATCTTGCCAGCGTGCTGAGCATTACATATGTTAAGGAAAATTACAAATACTATGCGCCTCAGTTCCCCAATGGCAGCACTATCAAGCTGGGGGAGACTAAGACTCTTAGGGTCCAGTACGCAACCGAAAAGAACGGCTCGCCTGAGACCACAGACTATAAAGTGAGCCTTGAAAAGAGCGCTTTCGTGGATCCCACCTTCAGCGGGACCGTCAGCGTCAGACTTTCCATGGACGGCGAGGACTATAAGCTCACCCGCAAGCAGTTCGAGAGCCTTTACAAGAAGAATGACGGCAAGGACTTCGGCGGCATAGTTATAAACGGCGCATATGCTGCTATTGCAGGCTTCAAGGTGGGAAGCTCCACACTGAACACTGCCAGCGGCGGCAAGGTGACTGCAGCCAAGCTGGATCAGCTCTATGTGGTCCCCAAGGGCGCCGGCACCTGCAGCTTCCTGGTAAGCCCTATGGACAGCGCAGGAAAGGTGATCGAAGGCTGCTATGTTTCTCTGGATATCGAAGTTATAAAGACTTCCAAGGTCCCGGCCATCAATGCGGAAATAACCCAGCTTGAAACTCTTGCCATGAGAAATATCAAGCTCTCTTCCACTTTTTCCGCCACAGCCGGAAGCGATCTTCAGAGCGTTAAGATTACCGCTCTCCCCGAATACGGCAGACTGGTATATAACTACAACAGCGACGGAAGCTCCAACGGAAGCGTATCCAGCGGCACCTATATGGAGCTTTCAGACTTCAACAAGATCAGCTACATCCCCAACAGGGACGGTGTTACAAGGACCGTCACTGACAATGTGGAGTATAAGGCAAAGGATAAGGCCGGCAACGAGTATTCAGGTACTATAAGCATCGCTCTTATCTATCAGCGCATGGGTCTGAACGATCTCACCGCTACTGTAAAAGCAGGCGAGGCTGTAAGGCTCACCACTATTGCGGAGATCTCAAAGGCTTATGAAGAAGGCGGCGACGGAACTCTGGGCTATGTGTACTTCACGCTTCCCGAGAGCAGCGCAGCCACCATGCGCTACAACTACAGCACAAAAAGCAGCGGGGATCCTGTTAACGAGAGCACCGCTTATTACATCACAGGCAGCAGCCGCAAGTATCTGAAGGATGTATGGCTCATCCCCGCAGAGGATTACTCCGGCAGCTTCTATCTGTACTATGAGGCTTATAACAGCAAGGGAGCATCTCCCCTCTACGGCAGGATCAAGGTAACAGTATCCAACTACTCCCTGAAGGACCTGAACTATTCAGTATATCAGGATGAATTCCTTTCCTTCAGCGATGTGGTGGATGACATCAACAGCAAGTTCAGGACCAGCGACGTGGCCTCCGGCAGCTTTGACTATGTCAGATTCACCCTGCCCGGGACCAACTACGGAACGCTCTACTACAACTACAAGAGCGATCTGGAAAAGGGCACCAAAGTAAAATCTACCGACAGCTATTACAGGACCGGTACAGGCAAGCAGCTGGCCGATGTGGTATTCCTTCCCAATCCCACCTATACAGGCAGCTTCGTTCTGAAATACAATGCCTTCGATGAAGACGACAACGACTTCAGCGGAGAGATCAATATCAACGTCAAGGAAAGCCGCTACGATCTGGAGACCCTTGTGCTAGCCACACGTTCCGGTCAGGTGCTCAAGATGCCTGCAGAAGAGATCGGGGATATCATCGCCGATGCTTCTAAGGGCGCCGAATATGAATATCTCTACTTCAGCGATCTGCCCATGTCCAGAAGCGGAGAACTGCTCTGCAAGTACAGCTCCGGCAATAAGGGCACTGCAGTGGAGGAATCCGATGAGGATCTCTACTACAGGACCGGACAGGAAAAGCTGTTCTCAGATGTGAGCTTCGTCCCTGCAAAGGATTACTCTGGCGAGGCGGAGATCGAATACAGGGCTTTCGTAAGCAAGACCGAGTACTATGACGGCAAGATCATAGTCCGCATCAGCGCCTTCGATTCACAGCTTGAACCTATCGAATACGAATGCGCAGGCAACAGCCGCATAGACTTCGTCGGCAGCAATTTCACCACCGTGATGAAGAACCTCTCCGGCGAGGCTGTGGACTATGTGGTATTTGAGCTTCCCGACAGCAACCGGGGCGCGCTCTACTATGACTATGAAAACGAGAGCAAGTACGGCTACAAGGTAAAGGAAGGCGACAGCTTCGACCGCACCGGTTCAGGAGATCTGATCAGCGATGTCAGCTTCGTTCCGAAGAGAGGCTATACGGGCGAGTTTGAGCTGCCTTACACCGCAGTTGACTACGATGGGACCGAGTACGACGGCATCATAAAGATCACGGTCAATAAGGCCGCTGACTTTGAGGATGTGCCGAAGACCGCATACTTCTATGATCCTGTGCGCTGGGCCGTAGATGAGGGCATTACCGAGGGTACGAGTCTCACAAAATTCTCTCCTTACAATGACTGCACCAGAGCGCACGTTATAACCTTCCTCTGGAGAGCGAAGGGCTGCCCGGAACCTAAGTCCGCTGTCTGCCCCTTCCCCGATGTAACAGAGAGCAATTACTACTACAAGGCAGCGGTCTGGGCCTTCGAGAATGACATCTATCCCGGAACCAAAGAAGGCAAATTCGCTGCTGACAAGGTAGTCACCAGAAGAGATTTCGTATATCTACTCTGGATGGCAGAGGATCAGCCCAGTCCCGGCTCTCAGAAGAATGTGTTTGACGATGTGAAGGATACTGATGCGGCTTACGATGCTATACGCTGGGCTTACAAGACCGGAGTTACCGATGGTACTTCAGCAACCCACTTCAGCCCTGATGCTAAAACGAACCGCGGCCAGATAGTGACCTTCCTCTACAGGGCTTACCATTAAGCATTATTCATGCCATTGCGCTAATTGAATAACAAAAGACCGGATCCTGATGGGTCCGGTCTTTTATTGTATCCGTTTATGTCACAGTTTATGTGTAGTATCGAAGAGTTCTCCGGGGTTCTGCGGCTGATATTGCTGCTCCTGGTAGTGGTTATACTCGTCGTAGTAATGTGGCTGGCTGTAGTAGATGTAATAGTTGATGCAGGATGCCAGCCTGGTGACCAGGAAGAGAAGTATCAATACCCTCCAGAGCACAAATTGGGGCCTTCTGTAATATGTGTAGCGCTGCTGTCCGTAGGGATTCTGCCTGCTGCCGTAAGGCGCGCTGTGATCGTACTGCCGGCCGGCTTCATCCTCTGTTCCGTAAGGATCGCGGCCATATGGATCCTGTCTGTAAGTGTTCTGCGCGTTAGCATCCTGCCCATAGTTGTCGGCGCTGCCGGAGCTGTAGTAATAGAAATGGAAGGGCCCGAACCAGCCGCTCTGATAAGAACCGCTGCGGCCGTCCTGCCTGTAAGTGCTGCCCCTTTCAGAACCATAGGTACTGCTTTCATCAGCATGGTACG
>JAFRWH010000260.1 GCA_017438085.1 Bacillota bacterium | reverse complement strand
GATGTCGTCCAGGATCTTGTTGGTGGTTATGGATCCGGCAACCTGCGGAACATACTGCCACTGCAGCCCGAACCAGCCCTCGCCGCCGAAGAAATCCATGGTCCTGGGGGTCTGCTGGTTGATCATGCCCCTGGCTTTGTAGTCGTGGAGCTCCTCCGGCTCGAAATAGATCTTATCGCCGCTGTTAGGAAACCACTCGTACTCTTTGCCTGCAAAATAATTGATCAAGTTCTCTCTCGGAGTCATTTTTTCCTCCCGTTGTAATACGCGTAGCCATCCATCAGAAGGTTGGCTGTCCTGTAGCCGCAGGTCTGGTCGACAACGGCAGCTCCGTTCTCTTCGTGCGAAACACAGCCTGCGGGAAGCACTCCGCTGGGATGCCCTATCCTGATGCTTTCAAGGTCTGCCTTTTCGGAAATGACCTCGTTCACCACTGTTCCCTTTATTACGGCAGCAGCGGCAGTGCACATAGCGCCTGTCATTGCGTAGCTGGGATGCGCTTTCTGCATGGACATCATGTAGCCGCGGAAATCTATATCCTCTGCTTCTATACGGCTGCCGCTGGCAGTCTCGTAAGAGCAGGACGGCCCCACCATAGCCAGTTTGGGGATAGTGGGCGTGCTCCAGGCTGCATCCTTGTAATCCCTGGTAAAGCCAAGCATTACCGCAGCCTTTCCGCGTATCTCTTCCAGCCTTGCAAGCAGCACATGATCCTCGTTGATCTGCTCTGTGCTTTCGGTGCCGGTAAGGCCAACGTCCGCATACTTTATAAAGACCAGAGGATTTGCCGCATCGACTATGGACACAGCAATGTCTCCGAGGCCGTCAACACTTATGACATCAACGGGCTTTCCTGTAGGCAGAAGCTTTCCGGTAACAGAACCTGCCGGATCCAGGAAGCAGAGTTTGACCTTAGAAGCCGTGCCGGGGACCCCCGCTATGGAATAATCTCCGGTATACTTAACGCAGCCGTCTTCCACAGCCACTTCTGCCACAATGATCTTATCGGTGTTGGTGTTGTGTATACGGACCTTTGTGATCCCCTCTTCGGTCTTGACCAGTCCCTTTTCGATCGCGAAGGGGCCCACTGCGGAAGAAATGTTTCCGCAGTTGCCCTTATAGCTAACGATAGGTTTGTCGACAGAGACCTGGGCGAAAGTATACTCTACGTCCGCATCTGCACGGTCGGATGGCGCTATTATAGCCACCTTGCTCGTTACAGATACAGCACCGCCCAAGCCATCTATCTGGTTGACGTCAGGACTGCCCATAAGTTCCAGAAGCAGCTCATCTCTGCCCTCCTCGCGGGTCGGAAGCTCCGACTCGATAAAGAACAGGCCTTTGCTTGTCCCTCCGCGCATTATTGTGCATTTGACTGCTTTTTTTGAACTCATCGTTTTATTCCTTACAGATGCTCGTTAGTCGTTCTGGTGATAATGTCTGTCTGGATAGCCGGGGTCAGGATGGTGAAGTATGTGGAGTATCCTGCTACGCGGACCATAAGGTCGCTGTAGTTTTCGGGATGCACCTTGGCCTCCTTAAGATCGTCGGCATTTACTACTGTAAACTGGATGTGATGTCCGCCGTTGGTCATGTAGATCTTGATCATTTCTCCGAGCTTTTCGAGGTCCTCTTCGGACTTGAGCGCGGTAGGATCGAACTTCATGTTGTGAAGTGTTGCGGACCAGCCGTGAGCCATCTTCATGCCGGAAAGCAGGGATGCGGTAGGACCTTCGTGGTCTGCGCCCTGAGCCGGGGAGATGGAACCGTCTGCAAGAACATCGCCGGAGTAACGTCCGTCAGGTGTAGCGCCGGTGAGCTTTCCGCCGGGGCCGTGAGCTGTGATGGAAACGCCGGAGATGTTGATCTTGTTGCCGTAAGGTCCCTTGAGCTCTCTGCACTTATCCTTAAGATCGTCCCAGAGCTTGACGCCTATGGAGTCTGCGTAAT
This sequence comes from Bacillota bacterium, assembly GCA_017438085.1. The sequence continues at coordinate 143 of JAFRWH010000260.1, read as the reverse complement.
CGTCGTTATTGCCATACTTCGGGCATGCGAGGCAGAGCTCTCTGATCTTCTGGTTCTCTTCGCCTTCCCAGTTCTCCAGCAGTGCCTGGTGGAGTCTTGCCGGAGTGACTACCTTGTCATCGTAGCAGAGCTTCTTGATAGCT
>JAFRWH010000259.1 GCA_017438085.1 Bacillota bacterium | reverse complement strand
GATGCCAGCGCCGCGATCTGCGCTCTGTACGAATCAGGGCAGTTCGAAGAGATGATACATCAGATGAAGATACAGCGCTGCGGGCTTGTGGATGAGATGCATCAGAGTCAGAGAAAAGTAGACCGCATGGATTTCCTGATCCGGGCACATAAAAACAGGATCAGATAAAAGTTATATAAACAGGAGGACAGAAAAATGATCTACAGAGATTTTCAGGGAATGAAGCTTTCGGCACTGGGCTTTGGCGCCATGCGCCTTCCGGTGATAGACGGAGATGACTCCAGGATAGACGAGCCGGCTGCGTTCCGGATGGTGGATACCGCCATGAAGAATGGCATCAACTACTACGACACAGCATGGGGCTATCATGGATCCAATTCGGAACTTATCATGGGCCGAGCTCTGTCAGCTTATCCGAGGGAAAGCTTCTATCTTGCCACCAAGTTCCCCGGCTATGCAGCCTCCAACTGGGACAAGGTGGAGGAGATATTCGAGCGTCAGCTGGAAAAGCTGGGCGTGGACTATTTCGATTTTTACCTCTTCCACAATGTCTGCGAGATGAATATCGACGCTTATCTGGACGATGAAAAGTACGGCATCTACAGCTACCTCATGGAGCAGAAAAGGAACGGCCGTATCCGTCATCTCGGTTTTTCCTGCCACGGTGGAATGGATGTGCTTAAGCGCTTTCTGGAGGCTTATGGCAAGGATATGGAGTTCTGCCAGCTCCAGCTTAATTTCCTTGACTGGACATTCCAGCACGGCAAAGAAAAGGTCGATCTGCTGAATGAATGGGATATTCCGGTATGGGTGATGGAACCCCTTCGCGGCGGCAAACTGGCAAAGCTTGCGCCGGAGTACGAAGCTGAGCTGAAGGCTCTTCGTCCTGATGAGGAGATCCCCGCATGGGCATTCCGCTTCCTGCAGAGCATCCCTTCCGTAACGATGATACTTTCCGGAATGTCCAATCAGGAACAGCTTGAAAAAAACCTGGTGACCTTCTCCGAAGATAAAAAGCTGAACGAAGAAGAACTATCAGCATTGCTCGGGATCGCTGATAAGATGCTGTCTGTGGGTACTGTTCCCTGCACAGCCTGCCACTACTGCGTGAGTCAGTGCCCGCAGGGTCTGGATATCCCGGCTCTGATTTCCCTGTACAACGAGCATGCTTACACCGGAGGCGGGTTCATTGCTCCTATGGCGCTCAGCGCGCTCCCGGAGGAAAAACGTCCTCAGGCCTGTCTGCAGTGCAGAAGCTGTGAGCAGGTCTGCCCGCAGCAGATAAAGATCTCGGAGGTCCTTGCGGATTTTTCAGCAAAGCTCGCCTAGATCCGGAGGATCTTCAAAGTAGTCTCCTGCAGCGGAGTATAGTGGTGATCCCCGGATCATCCAATCCCGATAATATAATATAAAAAACCGCGCCTTTCCCGGGCGCGGTTTTTCGTGTCTTAAATACTATTCTTTTACCACGATGCCTTCAAGTATCTTGTCCTGGGAGCGGCGGCGCGGGTCTACCTTTATCTGTACACGGTTGACAATGGCGACCAGCACGGCTTCCATAAGGAAGTAGAGCACGGCCACGGCTATAAGAGCGAAGAAAGCCAGGTAGGTGCGGCTTCTTACCAGGTCGCCCATCTTGGTCAGGTCCATTACGGCGATGTAGCCGACAACGGAGGTCTCCTTGATGAGGCTCACCACATTGCTCTTGTAGATGGGCAGGAAGTGCTGAGCAGCCTGGGGCAGCAGTATGCGGAAGAAGCTCTGGGTGTCGCTGTAGCCCATGGCTGTTGCAGCTTCGAACTGTCCTCTGCTGATGGCTCCGAAGCCCACCTGCAGCATGCCATACATTCCGCATCCGAAGATGAAGGAGAAGCCTATGATGGAGATCCATGTTCCGGAAAGGTGTGAACTGCCGAATACCACGAAGCTCAGTATCATAAGGAATACTACGGTAGGTATGCCTTCGATCAGCCAGTTGATGAAGTTTGTGACTCCGTTGGCCAGCTTGTTTCCGTGGCGGCAGGCCATGTAAGCTGCAAAGCCCAGCAGGGTGCCGAAGACTATGGACATTACGGTAATGAACAGGGTCCTTCCCATACCTTCGGCAAACAGTCTCCAGCGGCTGTCCCTGATGAAGGTCTTGTTGAAGGCGTCTACCTGGCGCTCAAAGAAGCCAAGTTCGCTCTCATACTCGCCCTCGACTACGAATACCAGGTCGCATACATAGTACCAGTCAGTCAGCACGGAGTTTTCGGCTCTCTCCTCGTCAACGACGATGTTCATGCCGAAGTCGTACTTGCCTGCGATGGCGCCGGGAGCAATGGAGTCGAATTCCATTGCCCAGAAGTCCCACTGATAACCGTACTTTGCGCAGAAATTCATCATGAATTCCACGTCGTAACCGGAGAACTCGCCATTGGACTCGAAGGAGAATGGCTCGTAGCCGCCTTCGATGGCGATTATGACGCTGCCGTTCTCACCGGTGGTGGTGGGGACGTTCTCGATCTTGCAGGTGTTGGGGTTCCAGTTCTTTACCCAGTAATCGTAAAGCTGATCCAGCCAGCCGGAGGCCTTGCCTTCAGCGATGAATTCTTCCATCTCCTTATAAAGGCGCTCCTGCTTTTCGTTGTTTCCGATAATGACCGCGAACTGGCTCTCGCCGGCCTTTTCCTCCAGGCGCATAAGCTCGGGATGTTCGTAGCGCTGGGCGTAGAAGCCTACTTCTTCGATCAGATAAGCATCGATCTTGTTGGACTCCAGAGCGGGGATCATGTCGTTGGGCATCTTGTAGTAAGCCCATTCTTCGCCTTCGATCTCGTCCTTGATCTCGTCCTCGTAGAGCACGCCGGTCTGTACGCCGATCTTCTAATTATCCAGCTGCTTGATGGTGCTGATGCCGTTCTTGGGGATCATCTCCTCCGCAGAGCTTGCATAGGCCATCAGGGGCAGAGCCAGCGCGATGATAAGGAGCAGGGCTGTGACTGCGGCAAATCTGCGCTTATTTGTCATGTCGTTGATTCTCTTCATGGCTTAGTCCTCCCATCTCAGGCTGATAGCGGTATGGTTGTTATACCACTTGGGGGAATCCTCCAGCACCTCGTCCACCATGGTAGTGGTGGGTTCTGCCAGCATTGCGTTGAACAGCACGTTTTCGGAGGTGGTGGGGTCGTAGTGAGTGCCCTTGTACTTGAGCTCCAGAGTCAGAACGTCGCTCTTCTCGGAGTAATCGATGCTTGCGTAGATATTGGGCTCCTCCTCGTTCAGGAAGAGGTTGTTCATGCAGATCTCTTCCAGCGCGATCTGTACCTTGGAGGTACGGTCGTTTTCGATGAGCAGCTTCTCTGCGTAGAGCTGAAGCTCTGCAGCCACAGCCTCGAAGTCGAAGTCGCGGCTCTCGATGCGGTAGGAGAGGGAGCTGAGGCGCTTGATGAAGCGTATGGTCTTTTCCTTCTTGGGATTTTCGAAGATCTCCTTGGGAGTGCCTTCCTCGTAGATCTCGCCGCCGTCCATGAAGATGACGCGGTTGCTGATCTTCTTTGCGAAGTCCATCTCGTGGGTGACTATCATCATTGTGCGGCCGGTCTTGGCTATCATGCGGATGATGGACTGAACTTCACCGATCATGGAGGGGTCCAGAGCGGAGGTAGGTTCGTCGAAGAGTATGATCTCCGGATCCATGGCCAGAGTTCTGGCTATGGCGATACGCTGCTGCTGTCCGCCGGAAAGCTCGTCGGGGTAGTTCAGAGCCTTAGCCCAGAGACCTACCTTGTCCAGCAGATCCATGGCCTTGTCGTAGGCTTCCTGGCGGCTTCTTCCCAGCAGAGTGATCTGCGGGTTCATGATGTTTTCGATAACGGTCAGATGACCGAAGAGATTGAAGGACTGAAATACCATGCCCATCTTCTTGCGGACTTCGTTCAGGTCGCACTTGCCGTCGTTAATTACCTGGCCGTCCACGATCACTTCGCCGGAGGTGGGTGTCTCCAGCATGTTGATGCAGCGGAGCAGTGTGGACTTGCCGGTCCCCGAGGGTCCGATAACGGCTATCACGTCTCCGTCATTGATGGTCATGTTTACATCCTTTAGCGGAGTGACGTTGTCGTACTCCTTCCTAAGGTGTCTGATCTCGATCATTTCTGTAACTACCTCTCTATATAAACACAAAAAGCCCAGGCAAAATGCGCTGCGCTGCTGTTTTCAGATCTATAATCTACCAAGGCCATTGGATCTGGCTGCGGGTCCTGCAGGAACTGCGGCACCGGGCTTCCTCATGCCCGGACAAGCCTTAAAGTATTTGGTTTTCTGCATTTTGGAACTATCAACTCCCAATTGGTACCCCCGGTCATGTACCGGGAACCTTCATCTGAAAAATAAAAGCAAGTGCAGTTTAAGGCCTTGGGGGGTAAAAGTCAACCGCTTTTTGGCAATTGATGAAAACAAAATTGTACTATAAAAGAGTAGCAGGACTGTCATGAAGACAGTCCTGCTAATATAGCTTATTGACGATAAACGATCAAGCCCTGATATCAAAGCTTATGACCACGGGGCTGGCCGCTGCGGCTCTGAGGGTCAGGCTGGCCTTGCCGGGCTTTCCTGTGGTCCGTACATAGGTCCCGCCGGCCCCGCCTCGGAGCTGCATTATCTCCGGCCCTATGATCTCTATGGGGCCTTCAGCCTCAAGCACCACGCTTTCGTTCAGGAAGAAGAGCTGGTTGCCGTTCTGGTCCTGCATGGTCACCCGGATGGCAGAGGCGTCATAGCTGTTTTCCTCCTTGAGGATGAAGCAACCGTCCTCGTCCATGGGGGCGCTCACGTCGCAGTCAAGATGGCGGGAGTTGGAGGCGCTCTTTACAACGGTCTCCACCACCTGTCCGTCCTTTACAGCCTCGAATTTATACTCTTTGTGGCTGTCTCCCCAGCCCTGGACGTACTTGCCGTAGAGCTGGTAGGCGTCATTGTACTTGAGCCCGTAGCGCAGCATCACCTGGCCTGCCTTGGCCATGATCTTAG
>JAFRWH010000258.1 GCA_017438085.1 Bacillota bacterium | reverse complement strand
TCCGGGCTATGGCTATGCCAGAGTCTCCAGGTCCGAGTCGGAAAGCTGGGGAAAGATGATGGAACGCTATCTGGAGAACCGGCCGAACCTTCTGAAGGTGGTTCAGCTCGTGGACTGCAGGCACGAACCCAGCGCCCAGGATGTTCAGATGTACGAATATCTGAAGTATTACGGACTTTCAGGGCTTGTAGTGGCTACAAAAGCGGATAAACTGTCAAAAAATGAACTGAACAGGAATCTTTCTTTAATAAGAAAGTCGCTAAGCCTGGAAAAAGATGATATACTGTTAGCAGTATCGGCCGTCAATAAGACGGGTACAGATGAACTTCTTGGCGTAATTGACAAGATCATACACGAAAGATGAACAGTATCGGCGTATTCTTTCAAAAGACATTAAGGCGAATGAAAGCTATTCCAATGTTTCTGAAGGACAAAAGGGTTGCCTTCTGGAAAAAGCTGCTTATAGCATTTGGCATAGTTTATTTGGCCCTGCCTTTTGATCTGATTCCGCCGATCGTTCCTGTTTTTGGCTTTCTTGACGATATCATTCTCTGGCTTTATCTGCTATACTATCTGAGAGACATGCTGGACAACTACGATGTGCCCCACAGCGAGGCACTGGATGTAAATTATACTGTTAACACAGAAGAAGGGAAGGACGATAATGAGTGAATATAAGCTTTCGGGAGTAATGTTTTCTGAAGAGCAGATCAAAGAGAGAGTCAAGGCTTTAGGACGCATCATCACAGAAGACTATCAGGGAAAGGAAGTCTTCCTTATAGGTATACTTAAAGGATCCGTTCCTTTCATGGCAGATCTGATGCGCTGCATTGACCTGGATGTCAAGATAGATTTCATGTCTGTTTCAAGCTATGGCAGCGCCACCCACAGCAGCGGCGTAGTCCGCATACTCAAGGACCTGGATTCCGACATCAGAGGCAAGCATGTCATCGTCGTGGAAGACATCATCGATTCCGGCCTGACCTTGTCCTATCTTAAGGACTATCTGATCAAGCGCGGACCTGCCAGCTTCAGGATCTGCACCTTCCTGGACAAGCCCGCCCGCCGCAAGGTGGATCTGAGGCCTGACTACTGCGGATTCGAGATCGAAGACAAGTTCATCGTAGGCTATGGCCTGGACGTGGACCAGAAGTACAGACAGCTTCCTTATATTTCATGGGTAACAACTGAATAGTTATCATAAATCATTCAGCTTTTAATATGCGGTTAAAACCGCAGTCGCATTTCATACGGAGGTTTAAAATGTTTGACAAGCTTATTGCAAAAATCAAGGCGGAACCCAAGACCATGGTCTTCACCGAGGGCACCGATGCAAGAATTCTTGAGGCAGCTTCCAGACTGCTGGCAGAAGGCCTGATGAAGGTCATCCTCATCGGAGAACCCGGCGCAGTAAAGAAGGCTGCTGCTGACGGCGGCTTCGATATTGAAAAGGCCGAGATCATCGATCCCCTCGGATATGCAGGAATGGACGAAATGGTAGAGACCATGGTCCAGCTCAGAAAGGGCAAGATGACTGCAGAAGAATGCAAGGCAGCTCTTTCCAAGGGCAATTATTTCGGAACCATGCTGGTAAAGATGGGCAAGGCAGACTGCCTGCTGGGCGGAGCCACCTATTCCACAGCTGATACCATCAGACCCGCGCTCCAGCTGGTAAAGACCAAGCCCGGCGCACATCTCGTAAGCTCTGCATTCATCCTTACCAGAGAAGGCGGAGATCCCAATCTTCAGAAGATCGCCATGGGCGACTGCGCTGTAAATCTTGAATATAAGGATGATCTGGATGCAGAAGGCAATGTAAAGCTCTCCGGCGCTCAGAAGCTGGCAGAGGTCGCAGTGGAACTCGAAAAGTGCGCCAAGCTCTTCGGAATCGACTCCAAGGTAGCAGTGCTTTCATTCTCCACCAACGGATCCGGAAAGGGTACCACCGTTGCCACATCCCGCGAGGCTGTAAAGCTTGCTAAGGAAATGAATCCCGAGATGCTCATCGACGGCGAGATGCAGTTCGATGCAGCTGTTGCTCCCGAAGTCGGCCAGCGCAAGTTCCCCGGAAGCCCTGTAGCAGGTTACGCTAATACCTTTGTATTCCCCAACATCGAAGCAGGAAACATCGGCTACAAGATCGCACAGAGGCTCGGCGGCTATGATGCTTATGGTCCCATCCTTCTGGGTCTGAATGCGCCCATCAACGACCTCTCCAGAGGCTGCAACGCTGAAGAAGTCTATAAGATGGCTATCATTACTGCAGCTCAGTAAACGCTTCATTACAATGTAGCGTTAAAGTCTCCAAAGGCTTGGAAATCAAAGGTTTGGGAGCTTTAAAAAAAGATCTTG
>JAFRWH010000257.1 GCA_017438085.1 Bacillota bacterium | reverse complement strand
TAATCCTTGCTGTTGATGGCCGTGAGCATCAGGGCGCCCATTCCGGGGAAGGAATGGATCGCCTCAACTACTGCGGACCCGGTAACGATCGCTCCTGCCTGCAGACCCACCAGTGTGACCACAGGAAGCAGCGCGTTTCTGAGAGCGTGTCTCAATATCACCTGGTTCTCACTCAAGCCCTTTGCTCTGGCGGTGCGGATATAATCCTGCCTCACCACTTCGAGCATGCTGGACCTGGTCTGCCTGGTGATCCCGGCGATATGCGGAGCCGCAATTGCAACTACAGGCAAAATATAGCTTTTCCAGTTGTCCAGGCCTGATGCCGGAAGCCAGCCCAGTTTACCTGAAAAAATCAGGATCAGCATCATTGAGAGCCAGAATCCGGGTACAGCCGCAAAGAACAGTGAAGTGAAAGTAACTGAATAATCCAGGACGGAATATTGCTTTGTCGCGGAAATAATACCAAAAGGAACACCTATAAGGACAGAAAGAGCCATCGATACAAGGGCAAGGCGTATGGGAATAGGAAGCCTCGCGGCCAGCTCAGACATGACGCTTTTGCCACTGGTATAGGAATATCCGAAATCGAACCTGGTGACAATGTTTTTAATGTAATTGAAAAACTGAGTAAAGAAAGGTTGGTCAAGCCCCCATTCAGCGGCTTTCTCCGCATATTGCTCCTCAGTATATTCAAAACCAAAATACATTTCCACCGGGTCGCCCGGCGTGAAATGATTGATGGTAAAAACTATGAACGCGACACACAGCATGGTCGGTATAACCATCAAAGCGCTTTTCAAAATGTACTTTGCCACATTACACCTCTTGGTTAAAGGTCCGCTTACGCAGTACGTATCAGTCTGCTATTCAGCCAGTCTGATATTCCTGATGTCGTTCGAATGTGTCAGGTCAAGGAAATTTGTAGAATCTATATAATCCCTGCACACTGCTCCCGCCTTATATTCTACAATAGGTATATACCACATATTCTCATCAAGCCAATCCTGGACCCAGCCGTAAGCCGCCTCGGCTACCTCGGGTGAATCAGTGTAAAGACCCTCGTTCATCTTCGACAACAATTCCGGATCCATCTGAGTCAGCCATGCGGCCTGGTTATAGCTTCCTTCCCTTATCTGAACGAGGCAGCCGGAAATATCGTTATTAGACGTATAGAATGTGGTTATGCACAGATCTACAGTTCCATTTCTCTGCATCTGAAGAGCAGTGGGGAAATCAAAGGTATCGATATTGACTGTGATCCCTACATCTCCGAGATAGCTCTGGACCAGTGTCGCAAGGTCTACGCTCCCCGCGTCATTTGACGGTACAACGGTGTAGTAGCTGAGCTGGCCTTCTTTTATTCCCGCTTCGCTCAAAAGCTGTCTGGCTCTTTCAGGGTCATATTTATTTGTTTTGTACTCTTTTCTGTATGGTGCCATGGATGAGACATATGCGTTCATCGGGACGCCCAGATCGCCGTACGCGGCCTCAGCTATGGCGTCGGTATCTATGGCACAGAACATGGCTTCTCTGACTTTAGGATCGCTGAATTCTTTCCTGTAGGCAGGCAGGCAGATGACTGTGTAGTTTCCTGTGGTGATCACTTTGGTCTCATTGTGTGCCATGCCGTTCTTCAGAAGGCTCTTTACATCCGCGCTGCCGGGACCGAGACAGACGTCAAGAAGCCCGTTCTCATAGTCGATCATCATCACTGTAGCGTCGGTATAGAACTTAGCAGAGATGTAGTCGAAATTAGGCCTCTCGTCTACAATGCCCCATCCCCAGTAGTTATCATCTACTTTAAGTTTTACAGAGTCGCCGGAGATCTGCTCGACAACGATGAAAGGACCGGAGCCGTCGACTTTGTCCCAGAGATCATCATCGGTTGCGGTCTCCTCAAAGCTGTGGTTGCTCACCTGCACCACCAGTGCGGTCAGGAATCCCAAAACTGTATTATTGTACTTGTACAGTTTTATATAAAGGTCTCTGTCTCCTTCAAAGTAGGAATTCTCAGTATCAATAGTATCGCCCATATAAGAACGTACGGAGCCGACATTGATTACGCGGTCGACTACAGCGTAGTACGCGTCTTCAGCAGTTATAGGCTCTCCGCTCTGGAAATGGGCTTCCGGCCTGATGGTGATGTGGAGGGTCACGCCTTCGCCTTCAGGGTCATCGATGAATTCATAGCTCTCGGCGATCAAAGGAGTTATCTCCCCTGTTCTGAAGTCCTTTCTGAACAGGGTATCATAAATGCACGAAACCGCCAGGACGTTATTATGGCCCACAGCGCCAAGGCTGCTGGTCACATAGTCAGATCCATACGCGCCGATCCTTATAGTGCCTTCCTCAGTCTGTTTCTCCATAGGAGTATCTTCAGTGCTCTTTACGATAGTAAGGCTCTGACCCGTCTCGATAGTGACGGTCTCAGTC
>JAFRWH010000256.1 GCA_017438085.1 Bacillota bacterium | reverse complement strand
GATTTCAAAGGCCAGACAGTCTATGCGGCTCAGACCTTTGATAACTATTCGAACATGAGTGTCGACGATCCCGTTGTGGCAGGAGATAAGGTAATACTCTACAACTACGGTACTCCTCAGGGAGATGCGGACTGGGTCTTCGGCGGCTTTGAACGCCTTGGCGGCGTTATATGGCTGGGCGTAAGCTTCTCCGTGCTTCTGATCATCTTCGGCCGCATCAAAGGCCTGAATACCATAATTTCGCTGGTGCTGACCTGCCTGTCGGTATTCATGGTTTTCGTTCCTTCGGTACTGGCCGGATACAATATATATTTCATGACTATGCTTACCTGCATCTTCTCCATAGTGACGACTCTGCTCATCACTAACGGGGCGACGCAGAAATCATTTACAACTATTCTGGGCTGCAGCTTCGGCGTTATTGTGGCTGCGCTGCTTACCATTGGCTTCGATAAGGGGTTGAGGCTTACAGGACTGCTTGATGAGCATTCCATTTACCTTCAGTTCCTTGGATCAGGCGTTGAAGTAAACCTGAGAGCGCTGATTTTTGCTATGATAGTCATAGGCGCCATGGGCGCTGACATGGACGTGGCGATGGATATCTCCACATCCCTCAACGAGCTGCATACCAATGCGCCACACATGAAGTTCTGGGATCTCTTCAGAAGCGGCATGAACATGGGACAGGATATCATGGGCACCATGGCAAACACTCTGGTGCTGGCATATATCGGAAGCTCTCTCTGCTCGATACTGATATATATTACTTATTCGTCTTCCCTTTTTGAACTACTGAACAGGGAAAACATCGTGGTGGATCTGCTGAATGCGCTTATAGGCAGCATGGCGATCCTGCTGACAATACCTCTTACAGCGCTTGTGTGCTGCGCTCTGTACACAGGCAAGGGCGAGAGCATAATGGAAAAGATGAAGCTTGCAGGAGATGCTCCAAGCATTTCAGTAAGGACGGGTAAGACTACCGAGAAGAAGCCTGCAGAAAAGCCTGCGGCGCCTGCAAGACCCATAGAATTCACCAGACCTATGCAGAGCATAAGAGAGCCTAAGACCAAGGATGAACGCTATCAGTACAAGTCTCTGATACCTGACAAAGATCCTATCAATTTCTATGCGGACTTTGAAAAACGGCCGGAGAACAAGAGCGAAGGATCTGGGGAAGACAGCCTTCAGTAATCACTTGACAGTTAATTTATGTTAAAATATAATGCCAAAGACGGACTCGAAGAGTCATGGAAAAAGAGGCATTTTGCAGGATCCGGAAGATAGCTGCTGCATCAGCTGCGGCAGTCGCTGTGGCAAGCGCAGCTCTCGGTTTTTACCGCGGACACAATAGTTCAGATATTGTCATTTCAAGGGACCGATTATCTGAACCGCTATATGAACAGATGATCTCCGATACGCCGGAGGACCCGGAAAGCTATCCGAAAGAAGCGGAAATAAAGCTTCGGATAGACATAAACAGCGCAGATTCTGAGGAACTTCAGAAGCTTAAGGGCATAGGTCCGCTTAAAGCAAAGCGCATCATCGAATACCGGGAGCTCTTCGGCGGCTTCGTGTGTACAGAAGAGATTATGGAAGTGAAGGGCATTGGCCCCGGCATTTTTGAAAAGATAAAGGAAGATATATATGTTTCCACAGAAAAAACTGGACAGGATAAATGAACTGGCTGCAATCGCAAAAACCAGGGAACTGACCGAAGCGGAGCGCCTAGAAAGGGCGCAGCTCAGGGAAGAATATCTGGAGAACTTCAGAGGAAGATTCAAAAAGCAGCTGGATAATATAGAGATCGTAGACGCATCAGATCCCAGACTTAAGGGCAAGCCTATGGCCACGATCATCGACAAACCAAACAGACATAATTAGAGATTGAGAAGGAGTCTATTATGAAATACATGGGAGTAAACGAGATCAGAGAGAAATTTCTTTCTTTCTGGGAATCTAAAGGCTGTCTAAGACACGAGAGCTATTCTCTGGTGCCTCAGGGCGACAAGTCTCTGCTTCTTATAAATGCGGGCATGGCGCCTCTTAAGCCGTATTTCAGCGGCGCAGAGGTACCCCCAAAGCGCAGAATGACCACTTGCCAGAAGTGCATCAGGACCAACGACATAGATAATGTAGGCCATACAGCAAGACACGCCACATTTTTTGAAATGCTGGGAAACTTCAGCTTCGGAGACTATTTCAAGCATGAATCCCTAAAGTGGGGCTGGGAATTCGTTACCGGAGAGGAATGGCTCAACATTCCTGTGGACAGACTCTGGGCAACCGTTTACGAAGATGATGACGAATCATATGCCATCTGGAGAGACGAGATAGGTCTTCCCGAGAGCCACATCGTCCGCCTCGGCAAGGACGACAACTTCTGGGAGATCGGAACCGGTCCCTGTGGACCATGCTCTGAGATCTATTTCGACAGAGGCCCCGAATACGGCTGCGGTAAAGCAGACTGCAAACCTGGTTGCGAATGCGACCGCTATATGGAATTCTGGAACCATGTATTCTCTCAGTTTGACCGCCAGGAAGACGGCACTTATCTTGAGCTGGCTCAGAAGAACATCGACACCGGCATGGGTCTTGAGAGAATGGCCTGCATCATGCAGGGCGTAGACTCCATTTACAATATCGACACTATGCAGGCTATACTTCAGGAGGTCTGCAGGCTTTCAGGCATCAAGTATCAGGACGGCGAGGGTCCCCACGATGTTTCCATCAGGATCATCACTGACCACATCAGGACCGTTAGCTTCATGATCGCCGACGGCATCCTTCCTTCCAACGAGGGCAGGGGATACATACTCAGAAGACTGCTCAGAAGAGCTGCAAGACACGGCAGACTGCTGGGCATAAAAGGTGCATTCCTTAAGGACCTCTGCGAAAAGGTTTTCGAGACCTCCGGCGCTGCCTATCCGCAGCTCATCGAGCGCAGGGATTATATCAAAAAGATAATCGGCATCGAAGAGGATAAGTTCGCTCAGACTCTGGATTCCGGTTCCGATATCCTCAATGGATATATCGAAGAAGCCAAAAAGGCCGGAAGGACAGTTCTTCCCGGAGATCAGGTCTTCAAGCTCTACGACACTTATGGTTTCCCCATAGAGCTTACAGAGGAGATTGCTGAAGATGCCGGCTGCACTGTGGACCAGGAAGGCTTCAAGGCTGCAATGGATGCACAGAAGGCTCAGGCAAGAGCTGCCAGAAAGGCTGATGAGACCGAGGGCTGGCTTGACGAAAGCGCAGTGCTCCACAGCTTCCCACAAACTGATTTTACTGGCTATTCCGAACTCAGCTCCGATGCAGAGATAATTGGAATAGTAAAGGGCATGAGCGTGCTTGAAAGCGCCCAGGAGGGTGATGAAGTCAAGCTCGTTCTGAACAGGACTCCCTTCTACGGAGAGGGCGGCGGCCAGATCGGTGATACCGGTATCATCACAGGCGATGCTTTCGAGGCTCAGGTGACCGATACCAGCAAGCTGAACGGCGTATACGCTCATAAGTG
>JAFRWH010000255.1 GCA_017438085.1 Bacillota bacterium | reverse complement strand
CTCCGTGTATTTCCGCGGCAGTGTCATCATGAGCGCACTATCGGCCATTGATATCGCCCTCTGGGACATCAAGGGCAAGGCACTGGGAGTACCTGTATATGAGCTCCTTGGCGGAAAGACCCGAGATAAGGTGCGCGTCTATGCTTCCGTAATGACTAAGGAAAGCGGGCTGGACAAGCTGGCAGATGGATACAGATAGCTGCAGGACGAGGGATTTACTGCAGCCAAGATATTCGTAAACGGACCCTTAAAGACCCAGAGTGATGGAAGAGACGAGTTCTTCTCCGGCCGCATAGAGGATGAGCTGGAGAAGGTGAGGGTCATCCGGGAGGCAGTCGGACCGAACTTTGACTTTATACTGGAGGCTCACCGCGGAATGACTGTAGCCGAAGCAGTAGCTTTTGGCTGTGAAGTAGCTAAATATCGTCCCATGGTGCTGGAGGATCCCATGACCCCTGACAATATAGACTCCATGGCTGAGATCTCATCTAAGGTACCCGTTCCCATCGCCACCGGTGAGCGTTTTACCAATCTCGGAGAATTTGCAATGCTTATGCAGCGACGTGCAGCTCAGTATATAAGACCTGATGTCTGCGCGGTCGGCGGGATAACCACATCTAAGAAGATCTGCGCTCTGGCGGAGGGCTTCGATGTAAAGGTCATACCGCATAATCCTCTGGGACCGGTATCCACCGCTGCCTGCCTTCATATCTGCGCATCCATTCCGAACCTGGGTATACAGGAGCTTCCCGGCTTCTGCCTGGGCGGCGCCGAGGACGCAATGGTCAAGGAGCCGCTGCGCTATAAGGACGGCTGCCTGATCATTCCGGAAGCTCCCGGCATAGGCGTAGAACTGGCGGACGACGCTGAAGAACTATATCCCGCAAAGGAAAGGGGCAGCAACGCAGCAAAGCGGGCCTTCGACGGCAGCGTCAAGGACTGGTAGAAAAACCGCCGTTCCGCAAAAAAAGCTTACATGAAAAAACCCTTCTGTATAATTAAAAAAACAGGAGGGTTTTATTATGCAGACATTAAATGGCAGGACCTGCGTTTTTTCTTTATATTTGCTGTCCTGCAGTTTACTGCTTGATGTGGACATCCATCTGCTGGAAAGGTATATGTATGCCTTCTGCATCCAGAGCCTTTTTGCCGGCTTCTGTAATATACTTGAGGACTTTGCTGTAGTTTGCAGCCGGAGTCCAAGCCCTGACCTCGAATTCCATGCTGGAATTGTTGAGCTTGTCCAGCACTACCTTTGAAGGCGGATCTGCCAGCACCAGATCGAAGCCGTCTGCAACTTCCTTAAGCACACGCTTTACAGTGTCGATATCAGACCCGTAAGCCACCTGGAAGCTCACTTGCACGCGACGGTTGCCTTCTCTGGTGTAGTTGATGATAGCAGTATTTGTTAGTGCGCTGTTGGGCAGACTGATCAGAGTGGCATCCTTGGTCTTTATCTCAGTGTAGAAGGCACCAATGGTCTTTACAAAGCCTACGTGGTCTCCGATGCGGACAAATTCACCCACTTTGATGGGTTTAAGTATAAGCAGAGTTATACCGCCAACCAGATTACCCAGGGCACCCTGCATGCCAAGGCTGACTGCGACCCCGGCAGATGCGAAGATGGTGATGATGGAGGTGAGAGGCACTCCGATCACGTTAGCTGCTGAAAGCACCACGATAACTGTCAGTATCAGTTTTATGGTGTTGAGGAAAAAGCTCTGAAGAGAAGGCTCCAGTTTTGTAAAAACATTGCTCTTTCTAAGGAATTTGACGACCCAGTTGACGATAAAGAGCCCTACTATAAGTATGATGATTCCAAAGAGCAGATTCACACCGGCTGTTGTCAGGAATTGTTTGAGTGTTTCGTAATCCATTATGGGTACCCCCTGTAATTATATTTTCTGATTCGAATTATCAACTATACAGGAACTTATGTCAAGCGTGCAGCTACTTTATGTCCTGTGATTTTACCAAGCTTTCCATAAAGAAGTTCCTGAGCCCTGCCAAACAGGATAATATGCTATATTTAAAAGAGGCCGGAGCTAACAAAAATCACTTACATGAATCCGAACCCTTCTGTATAATAAAAAAAACAGGAGGGTTTTATTATGCAGACATTACAAGGACGGACCTGCGTTTTTGCAGGTGCAGCCGGGCTTATCGGCCGCGGAGCGGTGAAAGCTCTGGCAGACGGAGGAATGAATGTGGTTATGGTCACTCACAGTCCGGACAGCGCAAAGGAAGTTGCTGAGCTTTGCAGGGACTGCCCGGGCAAGGTAGTAGCCATGAGCAATAAAGAAGGGGATCATGCGGTCTTTCCTGAAGTAATGGAACAGTTCGGTTCTGTGGATGTGGTGATCAATTCCACCGGGTCCATGAGCGCTCCCGCATATGCAGCTGATGTTGACCTGGCTCAGGTCAGAAAGAAGCTGGATCACGCGGCAGATGAGCTCTGGATGAGGAAGGAGGCCATCCCTTATCTTGAAAAGAGCAGGGCTCCCAGCATTATTTTTACGGCATCGGCTGGGGCGCAGAACGGATTCATGGAAGAAAGCATAGCGGACAGCATGGCAAACGGCGCTCTGATGAGCCTTACAAAAGTATTGGCAAGGCAGCTCGCCCCAAAAGGAATAACGGTCAATTGCGTGGCAAGGTCCGGCATGATTGCGGATCATCCTTATCATGAGGGTTCTCAGGATCTTGACGTAAAGACCATCGAACCGCTTGTTCCGCTGGGCAGGCTTGGCAGCGCTGATGATTACGGCGCGCTGATCGCTTTTCTGGCCAGCGAGGAGTCGTCCTTTGTGACCGGCCAGATACTGTCGCTCAGCGGCGGTCTTAACATTTAGACAGAGGGCAGAGCTATGGAGATCAGAAGAACATATATGATGGTAGGCGGCAGGATACCCTGCATGGTTTACGAACCCCGGATCTGCGCAGAAAAGGCAGCAGTTGTCGCAGATAGTTGAACTTGCTGCGGGCTGGAACGGCACGGAGAAGATAGTTCTCCTCGGCCACAGCGGCGGGGCTACTCTTATGACCGCTTATCAGGCTGTAGCGGAAAAGGGCATAGCAGTATTTCAAGGGCTTGAAAAGATAATAAAGCTGCCGGATATCGGTCCCTTCAGACCTGCTGATGGCCTGATGCTTATAGATGCAAATTACGGCAACGGCGCAATGAGCCTTCTGTCTCTGGATCCTTCAATAGTCGACGAAAGCGACCCCGCAAAGCGCGATCCGTCGCTGGATGTTATGGATCCTGCAAACGGCATCGCAGGAACAGAGGAGCCTCACCCTTCAGATGAGTTCCTTAAGCGCTTCTGGGAGGGACAGCGGCTAAGGATGGACCGGCTGATAAAGCATGCTCAGGACCGCATAAGTCTTATAGAACAGGGCAAGGGACTGTATACAGATGACGAACCTTTTATCATTCCCGGAGGGAATCAGACC
The DNA here is from genome assembly GCA_017438085.1 of Bacillota bacterium. The sequence continues at coordinate 3,004 of JAFRWH010000255.1, read as the reverse complement.
AAGCCCTGCAACAAGATATTCCCCCAGCTGGACAGACTGCTTTCACGCACGAGGGGAGAATGGCCGCTGATCCACGGTGACGGCAGCATAACAGTCCAGACAGTTCCCTGCGTAAGAAGCAGAGACATGCTTATTGATGCCAGCAGCCGCTGCAGCATGGGCGTTCTTAATACCACTGTCAGAATGTTTCTGGACAACTCCGCTGTTCGGGCGCTGCCCGGTCTGTGCGTGGATGAGAACGGCGTAAGAAATGTGGACTGGGACAGCAGCTACTGCACCGGCATGGGCAACATCGCACATATCTCCTGTCCTATGCTTCTGATGGGACTTACTGCAGGCTATGAATACATTACAGCTGAACAGCTTATGGACAGAGCAGTGAATGCGAAGGACAAGACTCTGGCCTTCGCTGAAGGCATAGGACACAATTTCACAGCGGATCCGAAATGGGGCAATGCTCTTGGCGCCTGCTTTGATTATGTAAGTGAGTGGCTATTGCAAAAGCAGCTATCATAGTTTACAATAATCATACATAAACAAGATAGGAGGTCTCATAAAAATGTATAATAAGAGCATAACAGTCTGCATGTACGGTGCAGCCAGCGACGCTATTGACGATCTCTATATCAGGCAGGTCTACGGGCTCGGGCAGGCTATTGCCGGCCGGGGCTGGAAACTCATCTACGGAGGCGGAGCGTCCGGACTTATGGGCGCTGTGGCAAGAGGCGTAAAGGACGGCGGCGGAGAGGTCATCGGCGTGGTCCCCACATGGATGGACCAGCGGGAGCCTATATTCGAATCCGATACCGTCATAAGGACCGATAACATGTCGGACAGAAAGAAGATCATGGAGGATAACGCTGACGCCTTCATAATCTGCCCCGGCGGCATAGGAACCTTCGATGAGTTTTTCCAGATCCTGACCCTTAAGGACCTGAACAGGCATCAGAAGCCCATAGTTCTGTTCAATATCAGCGATTACTACACAGAACTGGTGGACTTTATTCAGAAGTGCGAAGAAAAGAGATTCGTAAGGGATTATGTGCCCGGAATGTTTGCCTGCCTGAGCGATTCGGAGGAAATACTGGACGCTATAGCAAGAGAGATCGAGGAGAAGAACAACAAACTGAACAAGCTTCGCACTGATGAGGAAGAATAAGCTGCAGAAGCGCGCTTTGAAGGAGCTCTGAGAATGATTTTCGAAAATAACGATGGCGAATACGGAAAGTATATAATCCAGGATCTTCAGGACCCCCAGACCGGGACTCCCGAGTTCAGGGAGATGTACAGGAAGTTTTCCAACCGCATACTCTGGATAGACGACAATGTGTGTCCGGGTTCTTTTCAGATGAATACAGCCTGGTATCATGCGGTGCCGGAGCGCGACCCGGTCTTTGAGGAGCACGCCCATGACAGCGACGAGCTCATAGGCTTTTTCGGCAGCGACCCTGCAGATCCTTATGAGCTTCATGCAGAGATAATCGCCACCATCAACGGAGAGGAACACCGTATAACAAAAAGCAGCCTCATCTTTATACCCGCAGGCATGCCTCACATGAGGCTGTCGATAAAAAGAGTGGATAAGCCCATATTCCACTTTTCCGTGGTGACGGCGGGCAAGTACGAGGGCGGCGCTTACAGCAGGTGATCAGAACTGATATGAGCAGAATATTCGGATATATGCCTGATGGCAGAGAAGTAAAACTGGCCCACCTCCAGGATGGGCCTTTTTCCTGTGAGATAATCGAATACGGGGCTTCGGTAAGGAGCCTTGTGGTGACGGACAGGAGCGGAAAGCCGCTGGATGTGGTCCTGGGCTTTGACGATATTGAAGGCTATTTGGGACAGCATGGCGAGCATCTCGGAGCGGTGCCCGGACGCTTTGCAAACCGCATAGGAGGCTCCAGATTTACACTGGACGGAACTGAATACAGTCTGGAGCCCAACAATGGTCCAAACAGTCTGCACGGAGGCTTCAGGGGCTTTGGCGTCTGCTGCTGGAACCTGGAGGATGAAAGCGAAAACAGCGCCACCTTCAGCATTTTCAGCCCGGATGGCGACGGCGGCTTCCCTGGAGACCTGTATGCAGAGGTCTGCTATACGCTGAAGGCTGAAGGGCCCGGGAATGACAAGCCTCAGGAAAGCCCCGGCTGCATTCTTACCATAGAATACAGGGCAAGATCGAAGGCGGATACGGTGGTTTCCCTGACCAATCACAGCTATTTTAATCTGGCAGGGCATGATGCAGGTCCGAAGGCGGCGCTTTTTCAGCTTCTTCAGCTCAATTCCGGGGCTTTCACCCCGGTGGATGCGGGACTTATACCTACAGGCGAGATAAGAAGCACGGAGGGAACGCCCTTTGATTTTGCAAAGCCTCATGCGCTGGGAGAAAGAATCGGAGCTGATGATGTTCAGCTGAAGACAGCAAGAGGCTATGACCACAACTTCGTTCTCAGAGGCAGTGATGAGGCTTTCGGGGAACTTGCCGGAAAGTTTCCCGGGCTTCCCTTTGCAGCAACTCTGTATTGCCCATCCAGCGGCATCGCCATGGATGTGTATACCGACAGGCCGGGGCTGCAGCTTTATACCGCCAACTACCTGGGGCTTGCAGCAGATGGCAGCGAGGCTCCGGTAAAAGGCAAGGGCGGAGCTCTTTACATACCGAATTCTGCGGTATGCCTGGAAACTCAGGCCTTCCCGGATGCTCCCAATAAACCGGACTTTCCATCGGCGATTCTAAGAGCAGGGGAGATCTGGGAGAGTGCTACTGCATTCCGCTTCAGCGCGATATAGCATCCAGGATATTAATTGCCTTATAAGTTCTATTTCTGTATTCAATTGTATAAAAAATAACTATCCTTGCCCGGCTAATATTTCTGTAATACATTATTACAAACGCGGCCGGGTATTTGTTTTTCCGGCCGGGAGGTGGAAATGAATAAAAAGATACTCGTTGCAGTGGATCTGCAGAAGGATTTTATCGACGGAAGCCTTGGTACAAAGG
>JAFRWH010000254.1 GCA_017438085.1 Bacillota bacterium | reverse complement strand
ATGAGCCCGGGGATGGCGTGGAGGTCGCTATCGGCGCTCCCTTCACTCAGCTCCAGACCTTAAAGGAGGCCTTTAAGGGCACGGAAGTGGCTATCTCGTCCCAGAACATCCACTGGGCAGACGAGGGAGCTTTCACCGGAGAAGTCTCCGCTCCCATGCTTAAGGAGATAGGTGTGGATTACGCCATCATCGGCCATTCCGAGCGCCGCCAGTACTTCGGCGAGACCGACGAAACTGTTTGCAGGAGGGCTCTGAAGGCTCTGGAATACGGCATCCTGCCCATAATCTGCGTGGGCGAGAAGCTGGAGGAAAGAGACGCCGGTACCCATTTCGATCTGGTCAGGGGGCAGGTGGAATACTTCCTCTCCCGCATGACAAAGGAGCAGGCCAGCTGCGTCACCATAGCCTATGAGCCCATCTGGGCCATCGGTACCGGCCGCACCGCAAGCCCTGAGCAGGCTCAGGAGATGTGCGCCTTCATCCGCAGCATCGCAAGGGAGATCCACGGCGACGAACTGGCAGACAAACTGATCATCCAGTACGGCGGCAGCGTAAAGCCCGCCAACGCCCATGAGCTGCTCACCCAGCCCGACATCGACGGAGCTCTGGTAGGCGGCGCCAGCCTCAAGCCCGATGATTTCTTAGCAATCATAAATTATTAAACTAAGGATCAGTGAGTAAAAGCATCGCATTTACGAACTAATAATTAACAAACAATAAATACAGGAGGAATAAATTATGGCACTTATTGATGAAGTATACGCACGCGAGGTCCTTGATTCCAGAGGAAATCCCACAGTAGAAGTTGAAGTATGGCTGGATGATGATACCATGGGCAGAGCCATCGTCCCCAGCGGCGCCTCCACCGGCGTTCACGAGGCAGTTGAGCTCCGTGACGGCGACAAGTCCCGCTACCTTGGCAAGGGTGTTCTGAAGGCAGTTGAGAACGTGAACGAAATCATCGCAGACGAGATCATCGGCATGGACGCAATGGATCAGGTCGCTCTGGACAAGTTCCTTATCGAGCTGGACGGCACCGAGAACAAGGGCAAGCTCGGCGCAAATGCCATTCTGGGCGTTTCCATGGCAGTTGCAAACGCAGCAGCCGAAAGCCTTGGCCTGCCTCTCTTCCAGTATCTCGGCGGCGTAAACGGCAAGGTCCTGCCTGTTCCCATGATGAATATCATGAACGGCGGACAGCACGCAGACAACTCCCTGGACATCCAGGAGTTCATGATCATGCCCGTAGGCGCTCCCAGCTTCAGAGAAGCGCTGAGAATGGCAGCCGAGACCTTCCACAACCTGAAGGCCATACTCAAGGGCATGGGCCTCTCCACCGCAGTAGGCGATGAAGGCGGCTTCGCTCCCAACCTCAAGACCAATGAAGAGGCGCTGGGCATCATCATCCAGGCAATCGAAAAGGCCGGATACAAGCCCGGAGAGGATATCTATCTTGCCATGGATATCGCAAGCTCCGAATTCTACGATGCTGAAAAGCAGATCTACGATATGGAAGGCGAAGGCGTCAAGAAGACCAGAGAGGAAATGGTCGAATACTACAAGGCTCTCTGCGCCAAGTACCCGATCATCAGCATCGAAGACGGCATGGCGGAGGACGACTGGGAAGGCTGGAAGCTGCTGACCGAAGCCCTCGGCGGCAAGGTACAGCTGGTTGGCGACGACCTGTTCGTTACCAATACCAAGAGACTTGCTATGGGCATCGAAAAGGGCGTTGCTAACTCCATCCTGATCAAGGTAAACCAGATCGGTACCCTGACCGAGACCTTCGACGCCATCGAAATGGCCAAGAAGGCAGGCTACACCGCTGTAGTATCCCACCGCTCCGGCGAGACCGAGGATACAACCATCGCAGACATCGTAGTCGGGACCAACGCCGGTCAGATCAAGACCGGATCCCTCTCCAGGACCGACCGTATTGCCAAGTACAACCAGCTGCTGAGACTCGAAGATATTCTGGGAGACAGCGCGCAGTATGCAGGCAAGAAGGCATTCTACAACCTGGATCTCAAGTAAGGAAAGACAATGAACAAAGGAAAAGGCGAATTCATACTGCCTGATATTTTAATCGTAGCTTTTATAATCTTTACGCTCGGCGTATCGAGCTTTGACGTCCAGGCCATCGGACCGAACGGTACGACGATCGGCTTCGGTACGCTGAACGCGAAGGTGATGGGCTTGCTCAGCTACAACCACGCTTTCTATATGGCGTCGGAGATCCTCGGATATCTGGGGCTGCTGCTTGCAGCGGCTTTCGGATGCCTGGGGCTGTACCAGCTGATCAAGAGAAAGAGCCTTCTGAAGGTGGACCGGGCTATACTGGTCCTCGGCGTGTTCTTCGTCCTGGTCCTGCTGTTTTACGTGCTGTTCAACAGCTTTATCGTAAACTACAGGCCGATAATCATGGACGGGGAGCTCGAACCCGGGTATCCCAGCTCCCACACCATGCTGGCGATCTGCGTGTTCTACATGAGCGGCGCGGCCCTTATGGAGATCACCAACAGTCCGCAGCTTGCGGCAAGCATCCGCAAGGCTCTGTACGCGCTTATGGCGCTGACCGTTGTGTGCAGGTTCCTTTCCGGAGTGCACTGGGCGACCGATATAATCGGCGCGGTGCTGCTCTCCGCTGCGATCTGCTCCATGTACAACGCGGTGCTGGATCACATGAAAGCGCTGCAGGAAAGCATGGATAAGCAGGAGCGCAGAAAGGCCGGAAATTAGGGCAGGCACCGTCTCAAAATAAAATTACAGGATACAGCTCTGTTTTGGGGTTTAACTCAAGGCAGAGCTGTTTTATAATTATGTAAAAGGAGGGCGGCGCTATGCTGAGGTTCAGCAGGGTTCAGAAATTCAGGACAGCGGCTTTTATAGCCGTTATCGCTCTTGGCGTGTTTGGAAACTTCCCTAAGCTGAACAACTTTCATAACTTTACGGCGTTCATGTACATGGGGTTCATCCTTGCCTGGGCGCTTACCGTATACAGCCGCATACTGCAGCCGGGGATACGGCGCATGTTCATGTACTTCAGCGGATTCATGCTGCTGATCTTCATCCTCAGGATATGCCGCTATGACTTTTTCGCGTATATTCCTCTGCTGAACGAATCCTGCCTTTATCTTTACGGCGTCTGCTACACTATGACGGCGCTTATAGCGTTTCTTATTGCTCTGTGCGTGGGCAGGGACGAGGCGGATCTGCCGCTTAAGCACACGCTGGCGCTCTGGATAGCCGAAACGCTGCTCTGCGCTGCGATGTTTACAAATCCGCTTCACCATCTGTTCTACAGATTCAAGCCCGGCACTCTGGATATACAGGTCCATGGGCCTGTGTATATCATTGTGATAATCTGGTGCGCAGCCTTTGCTGTTGCCGCGTTTGCGGTGCTCATGATGAGGTGCAGCAATTCGCGTTCCAGGCGCAACT